>CALCGG010000025.1 GCA_937900945.1 uncultured Sulfurimonas sp.
ATATTGATAAATCAAAAATTAAATAGTGTATTATAAATAGTAATAAAATTAGACTAAGCATTTTATGAACTATTTTTATAAGTTCTACTGAAACGGTCAACGCATATGCATCTGATATTTTGATATATATTTGAGTTAACCAGGTGAAAAATCCAAACCATAGTCCTAAATAAATGTATTCCTCAGAAATATCAGGCAACAAATAATGACTATACTCAAATATTTCAGCGCTATAAATTAATATGTATAGTACAATTAACAGTAAAATGGAAAATAGAAAATAAAATGTAATAAGCTCTCTTCTATGGTGTTTGGCTGAAAGTTTTGTAAAAAAAGCTATAGAGGTACCGGCGTCTAAAAAAGCGATGACTTGAGAAAAGAATTGTTGGAGATAGCTAAATTGTCCAAATGCGATTGGTCCAAGCGCTTTTGGAACTATGGCGACTAGAATAATGTTAATGATTCCATTAATCACACTAGCTAATAGTTTAGTCATATATCTTTTTTTTAGGCTGTCTTCTATATTCATAATTAAAATTTTTTTATTACTTTTGCAGGATTTCCAACTGCAACACTATAATCAGGTATACTTTTTGTTACAATGCTACCTGCTCCAATAACAGAATTTTTTCCAATAATTACTCCTGGTAATATAATAGAATTAGCCCCTATCCATGCTCCATTTTTAACTAAAATACCTTCTGATGGGTAGTATCCTTGTTCTATCAATGGGATATCTCTACTTTCAAACTTATGATTATCAACATAAAAATGTACCCCTGCTCCAACCATTACATTATCTTCAATTATAATTTTTTCATACTCATCTGCAAACAACATTGTGTTTGGTCTGATAACTACATTTTTACCCAAAGAAATATGTGAACATTTTTCTGCATAGGCACCTGGTCTAAAATCTGCATTTTCACCAAAATGTAAAAACTTTTTTTTACATAATCTATTCATACTTGATTTAAAATGAAGCATCCAATGTGTAAAAAGTATATCAGGTCCTATTCTGTCCACATCATTACAAAATTTAATTCTCTCAATCACTTCAATAAAAAACATTTCAATTCACCAAACTAGTTATTTTTCCATATAGGATTTTTAAGCTCCCATTTGCCATTTACTTTATCCCAAAGATGTGGAGATCTAAACTTTTCTATCGCGTCATGATATTGTTGTAAATTAATATCCATATACTTACAGCAATCTTCTATATACTGTTGTGGAAATTCTCCATCAAATCTTTTAATTAATGCGATGCCCTCATCTCTTGTAATATCGCCATTGCGAATTTCCTGAGCTGAGTCGTATGTAGCTCTTCCTATCCCGAACTTAATAGTTGTAGTGTGATAATGCAACCAATCAATTTTATCGTCAAGTGAGCTGTATTTGCTAAAACTACCTTCCGTTCTATGGTCATTTGGCATAAAATCACTATTCTCCACAGAATAATAATATGTTTCTTGAGGATGCCATTTTACATAATAACCAAGATAATGAACTTCTGTTCCAGTTTTTTCTATCTCATATGGATTAACTGGAAAATAGGCTTCTAAATCAGACAACTTAAATTCATAGTCGTCTATTAAGTCTTTAGCGGGAATTCCACCTAATACAAGATCTTTTATACTAACTTCCGCACTGTAATATTTAGGATCTCTTGTTGGTTTTTCATTATCTTCAATTGCATTACCATATTCGGCTTCATTTTCACCAAAAACCACCAATGGAATATCAAGCAATACGGATAATCTTGGAGCTAAATTTTTTTGTCCCAATATAAAAGGTTGAAAAGGATGACCTAAATTTAAAAAAGCGCTTTTTGTTAAAAATTTATGAAGTTTTTTATTTTGATTATACGTATAGTTTGCAAAACCAGAATCTAACCATGAGTCAAAGTTTCGTCTTCCTATATCTGTATAAAGAGCTGGCGGCCAAGTAATAAGAATAGGATTCATATTGTATTTGTACTTTAAAATATGAGCGGCTTGAACACTATCTTTTCCACCACTTCCAGGCACTACAACGTCATATCGCCCATCATTTCTTCTAAACCTATTACACAACTCTTCTAACTGCTCATGCCTCTCTTCCCAATTTATAGATTTTTTCTTTTCCGCATATCTACAAGCGTCGCAAACGCCATCTTCACCAAAAGCGAGAGTTCTCTTTATTTCACCCTCTTTTTGTTTAAATTCTACTGTAGAAGAAGGTCTTTGATTGTTCATTGTGCATTTTTTACAAAATTTTACTTTTAGTGGCAACCCATATTTTCCAAATAATTCGCTCATGTTATTTCCTACAATTCAAGAAAATTTTTAAATAATTTGATTCCGGCTTCTCTACTTTTTTCGGGATGAAACTGAACGCCGTATAAATTATCTTTTTGTATAGATGAAACAAATTTATGTCCAGCGTAATCAGTTAAAGCGATTATATTTGTATAATTAACGACTTCATACGAATGCATAAAATAGAACTCCTCATTTTCAAGGTTTTTCAACAAGTCATTTGAGTTAAGAACGTTTATATTGTTAAAGCCCATATGTGGCACTTTAGCATCTACCAACATTGGCTTCACTTCTGCATCTATAGCGGATAAGCCTTCAGTTCTTCCGTACTCAAATCCTAGTGTTGACAAAAGTTGCATTCCCAAACAAATGCCTAAAGTAGGTTTTGTTTTAATCTCTTCTTTTAATGAAGCCATCAAATTGTCATTTTCCAATTCTTTCATAGCGTCTTTAAAACTTCCGACACCTGGAATTACAATTTTTGACACAACTTTAAAATCTTCTTTATTGTTTATTACTTTTACAGTTCCGCCAGCTTTTTCAATCGCTTTTTTTATACTGTGAATATTTCCTGCGATTCCATAATTTATTACACCTACAATGTCGCTCATTTTGAAACCTCAATATCATTTTTTCTTAAGTACTCTTTAATGTCTTGTACTGTGTATTTATCATAATGAAGAATACTGGCTATCGCTATGCCACTGGGCTTGGCTTGTTCTATAACTTCTTTAATATCTTCTAAAGTTCCAGCTCCACTACTAATTACCACAGGAATATGAACGGCTTCCACTACTTTTTTAGACAACTCAATATCAAAACCTCTTTGTCTTCCATCGCAATCAACGGATTGCAAAAGAATTTCTCCAGCACCACGTTTTTCCACCTCCTTAACCCAGTCAATAACGTCTTTATTACTTTGTATACGTCCACAATCAGTGTAACATTCCCAATTATTTTTCCATTTTTTGGCTTCAATACTTACAACAATAGCTTGACTTCCAAAAATTTCGGCAGCTTGATTAATTATATCTGGATTTTCTTGCACCGCATATGTATTTATAATTACTTTGTCTGCGCCAGAGTGAAATAATTTTGAAAAATCTTCTATTGATCTTACACCACCACCCACTCCAAATGGTATAAATAATTCATTTGCTGTTTTTTCCACTTCGTCAAATAAAATTTCTCTTTGGTATAAAGACGCAACAATATCAACATACATGACTTCATCGGCACCCTGCAAATAATATTTTTTTGCTAAATCCATAGGTAGACCTATCTTGCGTAAACCTTCGAAATGAACGGGTTTTACTACATAAGGCGGCTTTACGTCAAATTTTACTATTATTCTAGTTCTCACTTACTCTCCTATACTTTTATAATGTAAACCCATCATCAACAACCATATTCTGTCCATTTACATATTTACTCATATCACTGAGCAAATAAACCAAAGTACCTTTTAAATCGCTTTTATCCAACATACCCTTGTTTAAACACTCTTTTTTATATTGTTCTAAAAATATTTCATTTTGATTATCAAAGATTCCGCCTGGGCTTAAAGTATTTACCTTTATATTCATTCCCTTAAAATATTTTGCCATATATTTTGTAAGATGGATAAGTCCTGATTTAATAGCTGCATATTCTACTGGCATTGTCATTGTTGTGCCATCATATATCTCAAACTTTGGAGCGACAACACCATATATTGAGGATATATTTATGATATTACCATAGCCCTGCTTTTGAAAATATTTTGCAAACTGTTGTGATGTTGTAAAGTATCCACCTAAATTAAGTCCTAAATTTTCCACAAAGTCTTCATACTCTAGATCAAAAAAATGTTTACCATAGTTTCTATTTCTAGGGTAAGCATTGTTTACAAGAGCATCTATTTTTTTGTACTTTTTATCTAAATAATTTACACACTCGTTTAAAGAATCTTTTGAAGTGATATCAAGTTTAATAAAATCTATATTTGAAGTATTTAACTCTTTTGCTAAACTCTCTTTTGCTTGATTCCCTGTTTCTTCATTGATATCTGCAATTATTGCTATGCCATTATTTTCAATAACAGCCTTAACAAATTCTTTTCCTATTAAGCCGGCACCACCAGTTATCACGATTACTTGGTTACTTAACATTATTTTCCTTCATCAAAAACTCTACGAATCTATAGTCCAATTCAGTATCTATATCAATAGACCTTTCTTCTGGCATGACATAAAGTCCAGTATTTTCTAAAAACAATGATTTGTCATTTAAAATACTATCTCGTTTCCAAATATAAATAGAAGCATTCATATCATAGCTTTTTGGAGCATCTTGTCGTCTTAGTATGCTCTTATCTAACTGCTTCGATAAACTAACTTTTCCTACACTATCAACCTCTACGAGATTAAAATAGGGACTTCTTCTACTTGGCATAGCTGTAATTAGGTTATCATTATTATTTTCTAAAAATTGGTTAAAAGAATTTATAATATCATCAACATTTCTAAGTGGTGCAGTGGCATCTAAATCTATTAAATAATCAAATTGCTTATTGTAATATTCCTCACTTCTCATAAATGCATCTCTGATTACATCCAATTTTCCGGCAGTATCACTTGCCATTTTTGCGCTTCTCTTAAAGAACACCTCTGCCCCGTATTCTTTAGCTATATTTGCAATATCCTCTGAATCTGTACTAACTACAATATGTTCAAAAAGTGCTGAGTCTTTAGCTTGCCCTATTGTGTAAGCTATGAGTGGCTTCGCATTTATCTCTTTGATATTTTTGTTTTTAATACCTTTGCTTCCCCCTCTCGCACAGATAGTGCACAATATATTTTTCATTTATTTTGTTCCTGAATTATTGATATTGTATTCATGACTTTAAGCCCTTCATCATAACTACATACACTTTCTTTATGACTTAAAATTGATTTATGCATTTGTTCAAACATATAATTTCTTTCTAGATTTGCAAAGCTAAAAACTTGTTCTACTCCCATTTTATCTTTTTGTATCAAGTTGTTTTTAAGAAAATCCAAGGCATAAGTATTATTCAAAGTATGAATTAACATTTTTCTATAAGTTATTTTACTTATATAATCAATTGATAAATTAATAATAACTTCTTTATCTGTTTTACCTATAAAAGTAGTTAAATCATCAGAGTCTATTTCTAAGTCAGAGATTTTCAACTGGTAGCTTTTTATCTCTTTCATGATTCCAAATAACCATTGAATATAGTCTATCTCATGACTTAAGTCTAAAAGAACACCGCCACCTTCATCTTTTTTTGCGCTATAAGAATCTCTATAATCTGTATTTGGTCTCCAAGTTGGTAAATATTGTCCACAATTAACATTCACACTTAAAACTTTTTCGTTTTCTAAAAAGCTTTTTAATTTTTGAAGTATTGGATGAAATCTGAGTACATAACCTACAAAAACTTGATTTTTTTCTATTGTTAAATCTTTGTTAATTTCAAAAAGAGGTTTCTCACAAAATATGATTTTATCTGTAACATTTGTTTCTAAATATATCAACTGTGCATAATGCTTATTAGTCTCAGAAGCTATGACAAAATAATCATATGATTGTATGTCATTTACTTTCTTGATGTCATTAAAAGTTTTTTTATTGTCAACACTTTGCTTTGTAACAATATTTACAGACTTTATCTCATCAATTTTTGATAAAACTTCTTCATGCCTTCGTCCTATAGAACCATAGCCTATGATTAAAACTTTCAATTAAAACACCTCATGATACTCATTATTGGCTTTTTCAAACTCTTCCATTCTCCCAATATCAAGCCAATACTCTCGTATAGGAAAAGATATGCTTTTCATCTCGTTTTCAATTACTTTCTCAAAAAGTGTTGGCATATCAAAAAATTTATTATCTGGAATCAAATCTAAAACTTTATTATCCAATACATATATTCCAGCACTTACATAAAAGTTGTGAACTGGCTTTTCTTCAATACTTTTAATATTTATCCCATCTAAATTTACAACGCCATAAGGCACTTGAAAGTCATATTCTCTTACACCCATAGTAGCTATAGAATTATTTAAAACATGGTAAGCCATCATATGTTTAAAGTTTATATTGGTAAGTAAGTCTCCATTCATCACAAAGAATGGCTCATTTAGTTTTTCTTTTATAAGGCTCAAAGCTCCAGCTGTTCCCATTCTCTTTTCTTCATGAATATATTCTATGTGAACTCCAAATTTTGAACCATCTCCAAAATAGTTTTCTATAATCTCTGACTTATAACTAACACTTAGCAAAATATTTGTAAAACCATATTTTTTAAAGTTTAGTATTATAGTTTCAAGTAAAGGTTTATCTCCCACTTTCAACATAGGTTTTGGAGTTTTTTCCGTAAGTGGCCGTAGCCGTGTTCCAAGTCCTCCTACCATTAGTACAACTTTATTATTTTTGTGCTCAGGCTTTAAAAGTTCATCAATTTCTTCAATACCTACAAGTTTTCCATCATTATCTACGATGGGTATTTGATAAAGTTTTTTTTCTACAGCTATTTCAAGGATTCTTTCTTTTGTATCTTCTATGTTACAGACTGTTGGAGTTCTGAAAATTACACTTCCTATAACATCATCTAATGAAAGATTATTTAAAAGACCTCTTCTTATATCCCCATCCGTGACTGTACCTATAAGTTTTTCATTTTTATCTACAACGACACCTATTTTCAATGACCCACTCTGTATGACTTCCAGTGCTTCTCTTATCGTAGAATTTGTACTCAGTAAAATATTTTTATAGTTTTTCATAAGGAAACCTTTATATTATAAAACGATTTTTTAATAATATTTATTAAATCAACTCTTTTTAACTCTTCTATTATCTTTTCACTCGCACAACCATCACCATATGGATTTTGAATATTTGCTAAACCATTCTGAAATTCTTTTGAATATAATTTTTTAAAAGCTTCTAAAACAGCTTTCTCATTTGCAACACAATTTATCACACTATCAGCTTTTATTCTACCTTTTTGTCTATCACCAATGTTTATTGTTCCTATTTTAAAACTAGGTGCTTCTAAAAGTCCGCTAGAACTATTTCCAAGCATTGCGTCTACATATTGCAAAGCGCTTAAATATCTTAACTGTCCTAAAGATGTAAAACCAACAGATTTATGTGAGTTTTTAGCTGCATATTCGTCTATCATTTTATTTATAATTCTTCCATTCGTATCGCTATTGGCTTTTGTAAATAGTATATTGGTATCTTCAAGTGTATCTATAGCATCAAGTAACTCTTGAAACTGCTGACTTGCAGTTGAATTTTCCAAAGTTACAGGGTGAAAAGTAACTAAAATATTTTTTTGATTTAGTTTAAAAGCTATAGATTCTTCAAACTCTTTCTTATTAAGCAGTTTTAACCTTTTGATATTTTCTATACCTAAACCGCCAACATTAAAAACTCTACTTGGATGTTCACCAAGCTGTATCACTCTGTTTTCATACTCCTCAGTAGCTGTAAAATGAAGATGGCTCATCTTGGTGATACTATGTCTTATAGACTCATCAAAGGCACCTTCTGTAGTTTCGCCGCCATGAAGATGGGCTATAGGTATTCTAGCTATCATGGCTGAACTAACCGCACTAAATATTTCATATCTATCGCCAAGTACTACAAGTATGTCAGGTTTTAATTCATCATAAGCTTCAGCAAAAGAGATTTGAGCCAGCCCCATAGATTTTGAAATACCTACGGATGTATCAGAAGACAAAAGCATCTCTATTTTTTTATCTATTTTAAAATCTTTTTCTATCTCTTTGTATGTAAGTCCAAATTCAGGCGATAGATGCATGCCAGTCACTACAATTTGAAGTTCTAAATAGTCATCTTCTTCAATCCCTTTCATCAGCCAATAAAGTAATCCATATTCGGCCCGAGTACCTGTAACTAAACATACTTTTCTTTTATTCATATCAACTCATCTTCTTGATAATCTTTAATTGCAATAGTTCCAACTACCTCATCCCATCTCATAGGACTAATTCCATTTCCTGGTCTTTTCACAGCTAAATTATTTGTACTGAATATTTTACCTTTATTGATAGCTGTTTTTGCAACGATTGATTTTCTGGCTATTTGTATATTTGAAGTTTCACTTTTTGAAGGTTTTTTTATATTACTGCCAAGAGCTAATTCAATATTTCGTATCGCTTTTACCATAGCAATGAGTTCATCAGGTTCTAAAGAAGCTTTATGGTCGGGACCTTCCATAGTTTTGTCTAAAGTGAAGTGTTTTTCTATGCAACTCGCACCCATAGCAACAGCTGCTATGTCAACTTCTATTCCTAAAGTGTGGTCACTATATCCAAAATCAATATCAAAAGTATTACCAATTGTCACCATCGCTTTTAGATTCACATCTTTCATCGGTGTTGGATACATAGTATTTGCATGTAAAACAGTTATATTGTCTTTTTTTGTTCCTGCATCCATCAAAATATCCAGAGCATCTTCTATCTCACCGATGTCTGCCATGCCGGTAGAAAGTATCACTTGTTTGTTTAGTTTTCCTATGTGTCTTAAATATGGAAGATTTGTTATTTCACCGCTTGGAATTTTAAATATTTTTAAACCTAAATCATTTAAAAGTTCTATGCTGTCATAGTCAAATGGAGTTGATAAAAATAGTATATTTTTACTATTACAATAAGAGAGTAACTCTTTATGCGTTTGAACATCCAGTTCTAATTTTTTTAGCATATCAAACTGTGATTCTTGGCTATTTGTATTCTGTTTTTGATATTCAGCTTTTTGTGCATTTTTGCTTACTAAATTTTCTACTTTAAAGGTTTGAAACTTCACAGCATCTGCACCAGCTTCACAAGCTGCATCTATAAGTTTTTTTGCAAGATCAACTGAACCGTTATGATTTACACCGGCTTCTGCGATTATAAAAACTTTTTTCATTTTACTACACTCCCAGCTTTTATAAATCCGTCTATTTTAACATACTCTTTTGATGTTGCATTACTTCCATAAAAAGTATTTGCCTTTACCGTTGTCCCGCCATTAATTACTGAAGCAGTTGCAATATGACAATGATCTTCGATAATAGCGTCATGTTCAATAAGTGCTTTTGAATTTATAATACAATTTTTACCGACTTTGGCATCTGCGTTTATAAGTGCATGGTGCATAATAATCGTTCCTTCATCTATATCTGCATGTTTAGATACATAAGCAAGCGGGGAAACAATGCTTGGCATGTGAAAATCCAACTCTTTTAAAAGATTAAAAAGCTTAATTCTTAAAGCATTTGATTTTACATGTCCAACTGTGACTATTACATGTGGAAATTTTTCTCTTAAATGCACTAAGTCATCATCACAGCCTATGACTTTATATCCTAAAATATCACTGCCTATTAACTCTTTTTTATCAATTATTCCAGCGATTTTATATTTTGCTTCTTGCTCTATCACATCTATCACAGATTTACAATGACCGCCGCCGCCAACTAGAATAATCTCTTTCATTACAATCTCACCGAACTTGGAATATTGACAACTCTCTGTTCTAAATACTTTGAGTTTTCTAAAGTTGCTGAGAGGCAATCTTTAAACATCTCAAGCTCATTCATCAGTCTCCAAATAGGTCGGGTCATAACACCATTACTATTTGTAAATTCCAAAAATTCATTTCTTTGTTTTTCATCTTCAAGTATTATAGCTTGAAGCCAATAGTTTGATTGTGAATCTTTTGGTTCTTTTATAAACTTTATGTCAGTAGCTTCAAAAAACTCTTCATATCCAAATGCCAACTCTCTTTTACTCTCTAAAAATTTATCAAGCTGTTCTAGTTGGGCTACCAAAAGTGCTGCATTTAAGTTTGGCATTCTGTAATTATAGGCTATTTCATCATGAACATATTCATAAGGATGTTGAATTTTTGCTGTAGTTGTCAGATGCTTTGCTCTTTTAGCTAATGTTTCATCATCTGTAACTATTACTCCGCCGCCACCTGAAGTAATAATTTTATTGCCGTTAAAGCTAAAAGCACCTACTTTTCCAAATGTTCCTGTATGCTTGTTGTTATAATAACTTCCTAAGCTCTCAGCCGCATCTTCAACCAGCTCCACATGCCAAGCATCACAAATTTCTTTTATCTCTTCTATTTTACATGGATGCCCGAAAGTATGCATCGGAGCACATGCTTTGATGGTTTTATATGTAGTTTTATTTATACATTGATTATCTATGATTTCGCAGTTGTTTTCCAAAAACTCTTTTAATGATTTTGGGCTAAGACCAAGTGTCTCTAAATCTACATCCACAAAAATAGGTTTCGCTCCGATGTAGCTTATAGCATTACATGTAGCGACAAAAGTGAGTGCTTGAGTGATAACTTCATCACCACTTTTTACATCTGCAAGCAGTAGAGATATGTGAAGAGCTGCCGTTCCATTTACTGTTGCAACTGCATATTTACTTCCAACTTTCAAAGCAAACTCTTTTTCAAAAGTATCTACATATTCTCCTACAGATGAAACAAAAGTTGAGTCTATACAATCATTGAGATATTTCTTTTCATTTCCAATAAACCGTGGTTCATGCAGAGGAATAAATTCTTTTGTATCAAAAGTTTTTTGTATAAAATTTACTATGTTTTGCATATTACATCTTTCCATCAAGATATTTACCAGTCTCTTTGTGTCCAAAATCAGGAATCATCTTAAAAAATTCTCTTACAATCTCTTCTTTTGTCCATGATAAATTATTTTTAAAGTCTTTTATAGTTTGTTCAAAGTTATTTAATTTGTCTTCATCAAAGAGAGCTTCATTTTTTATGACACCAAGATTTTCAAATCTATCCATATCTAAAGTTTCCGCATCTGTAAAAAACTCTTCAAAATCTTTTTCACCAGTCGTGTCACTTGAAGTAAATAGACAAGGCCATTTACCTTCACTAGGTAAAGTTTTTGAGAGTTCTCGAGCTTCATCTTCATCTTTACACAGATATGGCTCATAACCCAAATCTTCAAGGTATTTCACTGCAATATCAGCAAAGGAGATAAGATGTAAATTTTCACTTAACTTTGGAAAAAAAATATCTCTATTTTCACCAAATATACATGACATTAGGCATAATTCTCCTGATTCTTGAGGCGTTACAAAATATCTTTTAATATCATTTGGAGCTACTATTGGCTGATTTTTTTGGATGCGTTGATTAAATCCATGAAGAAGTGAGCCATCACTAAAAGCAACATTTGCGAATCTAGCTGTAGAGATATTGATTTGTAATGATTTCCTCATTAGAAACATCTCCATTGTTTTCTTGCTTGCACCCATCATATTAACAGGATTTGCAGCTTTGTCAGTTGAGACACAAAAATATTTTTTACTACCATTCTCAATTGATTGTTGAAGTGTTTTATCTGTGTTGAAAACATTTACATCAATCATTCTCATAAGCGTAAAAGGGTCTTTCTCACTACGAACATGTTTCAGTGCTGAAAGATTTAAAACATAGTCATACTTCCCATCTGCTTTTATAAAAGCATCATATTCAATGGAACCAATGTCAAGTGCAAATGTTTGAAAATCACCATCTATATAACCAAATGAACTTCGTATATCACGAACTAATTCAACCATGTTATTTTCACTGATATCTACAATATGAAGCTTTAGGGGATTTCTTTTAAATATCTCTTTAGTAACTGCTTGACCAATTGATCCGGCTCCGCCAATAACAAGAAATGATGATGATGGAACAATTCTTTTCAATTCTTCATTGTGTTGTTGGATATCATCTGTAAAAAGTTCTTTATTTCTACCAATTAAATTTAGTATATTATACATAATTTTTATACCATCTTTAATTTATGTTTCCATTCAAAAGAGTGGACTTTTGAGAAATTGCTAATTTTGTCATCATTCTACTTAGGAAGAAGAGTGCGGCTTATCGGCCATAATCTTGTTCCGTTTCCAGCACATAAAATTATATTTGTCAATTACTTCTCCATTACTGATTTCATAATTTTTTTTATAATTAATCAGTTTGATTTTAGTATTTTTTTACTTTTGACTTCATTAATTTCTATGTGACACTCCAATCAATTTAGAACATTCACCGTTATCTTTCCATCTACTAAATCAAAATTAACTTTTGAACCTTCTGTTACCTGCCCTTCAAGTATCAAATCAGCCAAACGGTCTTCAACTATTTCATACAGTGCACGTTTAAGTGGTCTAGCACCATAAACTGGATCAAATCCAGCTTCTGCAATGTATTTTTTAGCTTCATAACTTAATGTAAGTTCTATATCTCTTTGTTCCACTTTTCTGGCAATATCAGCGAAAAATATATCTACTATGTCCACAATCTGCTCTTGTCCAAGTGCATTAAAGATTACAATATCATCCAAACGGTTCAAGAACTCTGGCTTAAAGGCTTTTCTTAATTCAGCCATAACCATCTCATTTAATGCATCTGATTGCGGATTATTGATTATTTTATCACTTGCAATATTGGATGTCAGGATAATAATAGTATTTGTAAAATCAACCGTAACACCTTTATTGTCGGTCAATCTTCCATCATCTAAAACCTGAAGCAGTATGTTAAATACATCCGGATGTGCTTTTTCAACTTCATCAAACAAAACTACACTGTATGGTTTTCTTCTAACCGCTTCTGTCAGTTGTCCACCCTCTTCGTATCCTACATATCCTGGAGCAGCACCGACTAACCTTGAAACAGCATGTTTTTCCATGTACTCACTCATGTCTATTCGTATCAATGCGTCTTGAGAGTCAAAAAGAAATTTTGCCAAAGTTTTAGCCGTTTGTGTTTTACCTACACCTGTTGGTCCAAGGAACAAAAAGCTTCCTATCGGGGAAGAAGCATCTGATAATCCGGCTTTGTTTCTTTTAATAGCACGGGCAACTGCATGTGTAGCCTTGCTTTGACCGACCACGTCTTTGTTTAACTCATCTTCAACATTCAAAATTTTATCTTTCTCGCCCTGAAGCATTTTATTGACCGGTATTTTTGTCCATCTTGAGACGATACTTGCAATCGCCTCTTCATCAACGCTGTTTTTAAGTAGCGTTCCCGCCTCTTGCATTTTATCCCACTGCTCGTTTAATTTTTTCTCTTCTTTGATTAAGGCTGGGATTTCACCGTATTCTATCTCTGCCGCACGATTAAATTCAGAACCATTTTTAGCAAGTTCCGCTTCTCTTCTTTTGGACTCAATTTCACCTTTTATGGTAGAAGTTTTCTCAAAAACCTCTTTTTCCATGCTAAATTGAGACTGAAGTTTTCTCACTTCTTCCTCAACATCCGCAAGCTCTTTTACTATCTCGGCAAGTCTTTTTGTATTTTGAGCAGACTCTTCCATTTTTAGAGCTTCCTGTTCAACTTTCAACTCTGATACTTTTCGTTTTGAAGCGGCCAAAACATTTGGCTCTGATTCTATCTGCATTTTAAGCTCGGCTGCAGCTTCATCAATAAGGTCTATCGCCTTATCCGGTAAAAATCTATCTGCTATATATCTGTCTGAAAGTTTTGCCGCTGCCACTAGAGCACTGTCTGTAATAGTGACATTATGGTGCGCTTCAAGTCTTCCTTTTATACCGCGAAGGATTTGAAGCGACTGGTTTACTGTCGGCTCATCAAGGTTAATCGGCAAAAATCTTCGCTGAAGTGCCGCATCTTTTTCAAAATATTTTCTATACTCTTTGAGAGTTGTAGCGCCTATTGTATGAAGTTCACCACGAGCAAGTGCCGGTTTCAAGATGTTTGCAGCATCCATACTTCCCTCACTCGCTCCCGCTCCAACAATAGTGTGAATCTCATCTATAAAGAGGATAATATTTCCACTCTTTTTTACTTCATCGATGACTGCCTTGAGTCTGTCTTCGAACTCACCGCGATATTTGGCACCGGCTATCAATGCGCTCATGTCAAGTGCTACAACTTTTTTGTTTTGTAAAGATGTTGGGACATTTCCACTTTGAATTCTCTGCGCCAATCCTTCGACCAATGCTGTTTTACCAACACCCGGCTCGCCCAAAAGCATAGGATTATTTTTAGTTTTTCGGATGAGGATTTGCATCATACGACTTATCTCTTCATCTCTGCCGATTACAGGAGAAAGTTTTCCAGCCGCCGCTTCTTTGGTTAAATCTATCCCATATTTTTCTAAAGACTCTAATTTTTCATCAGAAGTTTGCGAGTCGATTTTTGCTCCGCCGCGAGCAGCTTCTAAATTTTTTGCCAGCTCCATGGAGTTTGTATATTTAGAGATAATGCTTTTATACGGTTCGTTTTTTAAATTTGCCAAGATGTAGGTATCTACAGATAAAAAAGAGTCTCCGTTTTTTGTCATGAGCCCTGCACCGCTTTCCAAAGTAGATACAAATTCACGGGACAGTTTGATATTTTCTTTAGAAATGGAAGAAGATTTTGGCAGTTTTTCTGCCATACTCTTTACATCCAACTCTATCGCGACTTTTTCAACATCCATTTTATTGAACATCTGATTTAAAACAGAATCAGAATTTGCAAGCAAAGCCCATAAAAAATGGACGGGAGTAACTTCTTGATTTTTATTGTGCAACGCTAAAGATATAGACGATTCAATAGCTTGTGTCATATTATGTGTTAATTTTTCAAAAATATTATTCATTCTTCAGTCCTTTTTTTTGTTATAAGGATATTATATCACTTTGAGTCACTTAGTGTCAAGTTGTTTTAGTAACATAACTTCAAGTATTTAAAAATCTATATTTTATTATACTTGTATTATAATTACAAAAAACTTTTAGGAAATCCGTATGCCAACTGTTATAGAAGCAATAACAAACCGTTCATCAAAAAGAAAATATTTCAATAAACCTGTTCCAAAAGATATACAGGAGAAAATTCTCAATGCTGCTCAGATGACTCCAAGCGGAGCGAACATGCAGCCATGGGTAACTTATGCCATAAGTAATGCAGAAGTTTTAAAAAATATTGGTGATGCAATAATTGAAAAGATGGATGAGGGAATTATGA
>CALCGG010000026.1 GCA_937900945.1 uncultured Sulfurimonas sp.
TAGAAAGTACTGTAAGTGCTATATTTTCGGAGTTAAGACCGCTGGTTCACTCATCTATACATTAACTAAATTCTTGAAACAGCACTTCATTTTTCTACAGTTATCGCAGAAATCCTAGCTCATACACCATAGGGCGGAGTTTATCACTCAACGCTTCATAAGCGGATTTGAATTTTGAAAAATCTACTGCTATATTCATCCCATCTTTGTTTCGTGCTTCTAAGGCTTTTCTCACCTGATACCAGCCGACATCGCTACGGTTTAGTTTGAATTCATCTCGCACAGTTCGTACATCTGTTTGAGAAAAATATGCTTGCCATAACGTTTTTCCTTCATCCATGACAGCTTTGGCTTCAGGGCTCAGTTTTTTACCTTTGAGATATTGCACCATAAAATCTGACTCGAATCGTTCAGGAGCATTTACTTCTTGTTCTGTAAATGGGATAAAGTGATTTACAATTGACCATTGTTTGTCATTCCATTCTAAATCATTTGCACTTGCCGATAAATTACTGCCGTTGAAAAGCATCCAAATCAAGCAATCATTTTTGAATTCTTCGGATAATGGTTCGGTAGGTTGCAAAAATTGGTCACGGTCGTTGAGCCATGTGGGTTTTATGAGGCGACGGACTGAAAAAACGATTGCAGCTTGCCAGAGGTTTTTATCATTTAGGTAAACGCCACCACCATTTCGCCCAGTGTAGATTGATGAAGTAATTAATGTTCCGGTTGATGCATTTTGAAAATCATTATTACCTGCGAACAAAAAACCTTTCATGTTGTCGCAAGACATTTTTATTCTTGGATTTTTTGAAATAGTGATTGCATTTGATAAAGGCAAAGCAAGTTCATTGTTGGTCTTTGATTTTTTCATCCATGCATTCAAAAAATTTTTATTTGGTAAATTAAAAAATTTCTTTTCACCAATTGGCTGTGCCTTCTTATCTAAAACTTCAGTTGTAATCTCAATTATTGCTTCTTTTTTCTTTGCTAATTGGTTGGTTTTCCAAATAAGAAAACCAATCGGAAAATCACCTTTTAATCCATCAAAAACTTTGCTATGAACCACAAATCCACTTAAATATTTTGCACTCCAATTTTCTCTAAATTTTTCAAAGTTTGGTGCATTTACATATTTAAGTTTGCTAAACATAGCCAAAGTAGCATTTGGAATTTCATTTGCAATTCGAACCAAAAACTGCACAAATAATTCTTTACTTGCATAGCCAAATTCATTTGCTTTCATTAAAGTGTTGATTTGTGTTTTCTCTACTTCTTTCTTATTCATATCGCCTTTTCCTATTCCGCTGCCACTCTCCGCATACGGCGGATTAATCAAAATCAAAATCTTTTTACCATCGGCAATTGCTTTGCGCAGACTTTCAGGTACTTTGTTCGTCAGCGTGTAATCAATCTTTCCGTCATTCGTAATATCATCATTGAGATAGTCGTACTGAAAGCGTGTCGCAGCTACACATGTTTTAGTCGCTTTCATCACATCTACATCCGCTTTGTCAAGTGTGGACATGTAAATATTACGATGGTTTGAGTGTTTGACTTCGAGATTGCCGACACCGCAGCACATGTCCCAAACAATATACTCTTTTTGCCAATTTTTACCAAGTGTCTCAGTGAGCTTGTCATAGGCTTTGTCCACTACAGCCAAAGGCGTGTAATACGCACCTTTAAAGCTTCTTTCATCCGTTGGAATAAGAGAGTCGCGACGCTCTAAAAGATAGTCACGATATTCAGCTTTTGGCGGTTTATGGTAGATTGCCCAAAACTGAAGATACCCTTCTTTGTTTCCAAGTTCGTAGTTATGCCCGCCTAAACTAAAAACAGGTGCGCCGTTTTTATGCAGTAACTCCGCGGGGAGATTAGCATGTGTAGAGAGAGTTCCGTCATGCATGATGTCGGCAAAAAACAACAGAGCATAGTCCTCTTCACCCACGCCGTTAATCTCACGACCAATCATCTTTACCCATTTGTCAAAAACTTGTTTGAGGTTGTCTGGCGTAATAGCAGTACGAATAATGTCACCTGATTTTATCGCCGTTTTTACAGTCGAGATAAATTCATCTTCATGCGTTGCGATTCTAAAAGAAACAAAATGTGTTCCAATGTGTGTGGAAACTTCGACTAACGCTTCAGGTGTAAACTTGCTGGCAGATTTTCCCCACTTGATAGTTTTTTTTGCCAAAAATGGGAGGACATCGGCACTTTTCATGATTGCCGCTTTTTCCGTGTCGATAACCGCTAAAAATGGCGGTACGGATTCACCTTTATCCATGGCAACTTGAACATAATGAAGCAGTTGTGTAAACATTGCGTAGGTAGATTCTTTTCCGGTATGCTTAGCTTCAAACCAAATTACATCAGTTTGAATATCAATAAGCCCTTTTGTAAAACTTTTTAATCCCAAAGCCTTGATATATGCATCTTTAACATCTTCTTCACTTTTTACTTTTTGCAGTTGGGCGTATAAATGCATTGTTTTTATCCCTTAAAATTACATTGTTCAATTCTAGACGCACAAATTATGTTGTATTTTAACTAAATGTATACTAGTATTTTATAAAAATTGTAAAAATACTGTGAAAAAAGCTGAGCTAAATTTAATATAACTGCTGTTAGATTAGAAGACAATAAATAAGGAAGAGTTATTAAGGTTAAAAGAATAAGTTTTCATTCAGAGAAACGGCGACGCTAAACCTTCAATAATTATTCTTATACCCCTAATACGAAATGAGCACCTAGATTTTTTATCATTTTAAATGGATTAATATATTTAACACCAAAAGCCTTACAAATATTTGGAATTTTCACTTTTTTGATACCAGTTCCAACTATTAATACTTCGTGTGTAACAAGTGTTGCACCCATTACGCTTGATTTTGCGATAAGCCATGGATCGGCTCCAGCCAAGAACCTGTCTATATGTGCCTGTCCAAATCCATTCGAATTAACATAATTTACAATTTCAATATATTTTAATTGTGTCTCTATATCAGATAATTCTAAAAATGAAATATCATCTTTTCGTTCTTTTATCCATTCTGCTAACTCATCGTCACCAGTCAATAATTCATCATATACTAACGAAATACTAGCCATCGTACTTCTTGGAGCTTCTCTGTCTATAAAATCCCAAAAAGCTGGACAGAAATCCATACTATAGTGTAGATTTTTTGCCTGTATTAATACATTTGCATCTACTAAATACATCATTATCTAATACCTAACTTATAAGCATAGTCATTTATTTTAGATGCTTTAATATTTAAAAGTGCAGAAGCATCACGATAGAGCAATTTACCTTCAAGTGCAGAAGTAACTACAGCTTGAGAAAATATTCCACTATTACGAACTTTTAATGTACGAAAGAAATCTCCACCTCCAGAAACTGGCTTAGTACTCTGATATTCTTCAAATTTTCTTTGTGCTTCTGCAAATAAAGTGTAAAAAACTTCTCTAGAGATATAATTGAGATCAAAAGCTCGTCTCAATGTAGCGAATATACTTACATGAAATCTAGTAGCTAAATAGTCACAATTATTTTCATTACTTTTAGAAGCATCCCATCTAGTTGCGAACTCTCTTTCAGGCATTAACAATTCAGCAGCTATCTTATTACAAAACTTCTCTATCCTATTCCCTTCACTTTCATGTAAATCTACAGAGGATATACCACTTTCACCAATCCATAAATGAGCTAATTCATGAGCCAATGTAAATATTTGTGCACTTTTTGCATCAGCGGTATTTATAAAAATTAAAGGTGCATATTTATCACTTATTGCAAAGCCTCTAAATTCACTAACATAAAGATGTTTATGAGTATTATTTGCTAATACACTATTGCGCATGATTAGTATTCCAGCAGCTTCAGCTTTTAAAGAGATTTCTTTAATATATTCATCTTTAACATTAGCAGAACTGGCAAAACCAGAAGACCAATTTAATGTATTACGAATATCAGCAATGACTTCCTCGCTGTTTGTATTAATATTAAACTTACCAATAAAATCTAAAGGTAATTCACCACTTTCTAGCACATATTCTTTGTACCATTGCTGTTTTCTATCCATTTCATATAATAGTTCTCTAAAGGTAGCACTTATCTCTTGCGGGGCACTATCTCGTATAGTTCTTAAATCAGGAATCAGCAATGCTTCTTCAGGCGGTTGAGTTAAAAATAAATAACCAAAAGGTACTTGAAGAGCTTTTGCTACATTTTGAGCCTGCTTAAAGGTAGGTTTCGCATCACCCTTTTCCCACATAGCTATTTTTTCAGTTTTTACGGAAAGCTTATCAGACAAAGCATCTATAGTCATAAATGCACGATTACGTGCCCATTCAAGAACACTGGGTGTTATTAATGCTTGTGTCATGATATCTTTCCTCCTTTTCAATTAATAGCATTATTATCATATAATTATACTTTATCTTTAATTATCTTAAAGCACATAATATACCTATTCAAAAAAATAAAAATAATGCGCCAAATTCGGGTCAATCTAACGTGACCACTGGTACACGGCATCAGGGATTAGAAGATAATAAATAGTGAAGGGTTATTGTGAATTAACAAATAGCACCACGTACGAAAGCACTATTTATAGGGTATTCTCTTAAACTTTATGAAATAAATTACTTTAGATAGATCAAAATGGGTATAACAAATTACATATTTGTTGAATACTAGAAAAAAAGTTAAGAATTAAATGTGTGGGAAATAATTATTAAGTAAGTATGGTGCGCACG
>CALCGG010000027.1 GCA_937900945.1 uncultured Sulfurimonas sp.
TTTATCATCTTATTTAAATGTTTCAACGATTTTTTGATAGATATAAAAATTAGCGAATCTCTCAAATCATGGATAGATTCAAGTGCAAAAAACTTATCGATTTGTAAGTCTTTATCCAATCCGAATGAATAGAGCGAATCAAAATAAAACTCTTTTTTGTTTGGTGGCAGAGTAACGGCAGAATTTATCTTACCGATAGGATATGTTTCACTAAGGTTAAGGTGATTTGTATATAAAAAAAGTTTGCAATTATGATTTGTTTCTTGTAGTACATGTGACAAAGCAATTGTAGTGTATTTGTGATCTGGATGACTATCTATACTTGGGTGGGGAGTTATAATAATTGCAGGTTTTATCTGCTCAATAATCTCTTTTAAATCATTTGTAAACGAACTGTGCAAAGGCTCCACATGTACGGGTAGTTTTATATTTGCATGAGATACTTTTCTAAATAGATTCATATCCTTTACCCCCTCTACAAGTGACGATGCTTTTTTGTCTTGATTTTCACTCATCCACTTAAGAGTTCCGCCAAAGTATCCAAGTGTTAAAGAATCTCTTATATCTATATTTCCAAGAAAAGGAACTGAGAGAGCATCTAAAACTCGTAGCTCACCCTTTTTTAATGAGTTTTTTGTTCTGTTATTTTCATATATATCACAGTAGTTGCAATGACCATGCTCCCCGGCTGTGGTTGTTACAATGGTCACATCTTGGGCAGTTTTATAAAGTCCAAAAGCCGCTATTTCTGCATCATCTGCATGGGGAGCTAAAATAAGAATTTTGTCCGACATGACCATATTGTTTTTATAACCGTAAATGCTTATGTCAGTGTCTGAAAGAATAAGATTTTTTAGTTTTAGTTTTAGAGTTTTATCGTAAAGGTGAGAGATGTTGAGATATCGAATCCCTTTGGCAGCATATTCAAAAAAGTGCTTAGTGTCTTCTATCTCAATAGTTGGCTTGAAAAAATAAGAAATGAGGTTATATGAGATGTCTATTTTTAAAAACAATGTGTCATATTCTTTATAATTATCTGGCAGTAAAATAGTGTTGTCGGCTAATTTAGCTTGAAGAAGTAAATTTTTATCTAGAGAGTAAATATAATCTTGAGATTGGTCATATTTATATTTTTTAGCTCTTTTAAAAGCAAGAAAAATGTAAACGGTTACAATTAGTGCTAGCAATAAATAATAAATCATTAAAAACCTTTATATTAAAATTGTATCAAATATTTACTGTGGTAGAATTGCGTTATGAAAATAACAGCAAATATTATAACTTTAAATGAAGAAAAAAATATTGAAGAAGTGATTAAATCAGTTCGGAAAGTTTGTGATGAAGTCCTTGTTGTAGACTCCAGAAGCAGTGATAGAACTTGTGAAATTGCCGAGTCTTTAGGTGCAAAAGTTGTAAAGCAGGAATATCTTGGTGATGGACCTCAAAAAGCTTTTGGTGCTCCGCTTGCCAAATATGACTGGGTATTAAGTATAGATGCGGATGAGCGACTGGATGCCAATGCCATTGAGGCTATAAAAAAGCTGGATTTAGATTCTACAACTTATGATGCTTTCTCTTTTGCCAGAAAAACATTCGTAGGTAAAAGTTTTATAAAACTTTGGTATCCTGACCGTGTAACCAGACTTTACAACAAAACCACATGTGGATACACAACTGCCGGCGGGCATGCGAGGGTAGACACCAAAAATGTAAAAGATTTAGATGCTGACATGCTTCACTACTCTTATGATAATTATGCACAAATGGTAAAAACTTCTCATAAATTTATAACCCGTGGTGCTAAAATAGCACATGAACAAGGGAAGAAAGCTTCGGCTTTTGACCCATTTTTACATGGAGTAGGAGCTTTATTTAAAGCTCTTGTTTTAAAAGGGGGAGTATTCCACGGAGTTAACGGCTGGAATGTTGCCGTTATATCTGCCTTTAGTTCTTATATGAAATATGCTTTGATGTTGGAGATGCAAGAAAATGAATAAAACAACAATTTTAGAACTTTGCATGTCTCCTGATTTGGGTGGGCTTGAACTTTACATGGTAAGAGCTGCAAAGGCTTTGGCAAATGAGTTTAATGTTATCTCAGTCATAAATGAAAATTCAAAATTAGAACAATATTATGATGAAAATCATAAATTTATCAAGCTTAAAAAAAATCATAATCTCCTTATGCTTGGCGGTGCGAGTAAACTGGCAAAGATTATAGACAGTGAAAATGTAAAAATCATTCACATGCATTGGACAAAAGATATCCCTTTTGTTGTTTTGGCAAAACTTTTGAGCAAATCAAAACCTAAAATTGTTCAAACTAGAAATATGACTATGACTAGATTTAAAGCCGATGTTTATCACAGGCTTATGTATAAAAATATTGATTTAATGCTACCGGTAACTTATCAGGTAAAAGAGCAACTTGAAACTTTTATCCCACAAGATATACGACCTAAAATAGAAGTTCTTTATATGGGTTCCGATAAACCGGAAATACTTAGTGTTGCAGAAGTTCAAATTCTAAAAAATGAACTTGGGTTTCAAAACAACAGTTTTAATATTGGTATGGTCGGCAGAATCAATGAAGCAAAAGGACAACATCTGCTAATTAAAGCAGTTGATATTTTAGTGAAAAAAGGGTTAGATGTTAATGCATATTTTGTTGGTCATGCCATGGAAGAATCCTATCTCGAGAGTTTAAAACAGGATATAAAAGATAAGAATTTAGAAAAAAACATTCATTTCTTGGGATTTATGAAAAATCCACACCATTTTTACCAAGTTTGCGATGCGGTTGTATTGGCTTCAAAAAGGGAAACATTCGGTTTAGTTTTGATAGAAGCTATGCAGGTTGGAACTGCTGTGATTGGTGCGAACAGTGGAGGGGTTGTTGAGATAATAGAAGCGGGACAAACAGGGCTACTTTTTGAAGCACAAAATTACGAAAGTCTGGCATCTGCAATTGAGAAATTAGTCGCTGATAAAGAGTTGTTATCGAATATTGCAAAAGCCGGGCAAAAAAAGTGTGAAGAAAAGTTTTCAAATGAAAAACAGTTTAAAAAATTAGAAATTATTTTAAAAGAGTTGATATGAAAGTCAGTATAATCATCGCTGTCTACAAAGATATAGAATCTTTAAATTTAATTATCGAAGCCTTGAAAACACAGACTTACAAAAATTTTGAAGTGATTGTTGCAGAAGA
>CALCGG010000028.1 GCA_937900945.1 uncultured Sulfurimonas sp.
TTTACTTTTTCACTCGGTTATATCCTCCAGAAATTCAAAGTATTTTCGCCTGACATGCCGCTGACACTCAACAGATTTGTGATATATATCTCACTTCCTGCGCTTATTTTATTGGAAATTCCAAAGCTCACATTTTCTATGGAGATGTTTATTCCACCTTTCATTGCTTGGATTGTGATGATAGTTTCAGCTCTTTTGGTGCTTGTGTTTTCAAGACTGATGAAGTTTTCCAAAAAGGTTGAAGGTTCGTTGATGCTCGTGAGTGTTTTGACAAACAGCTCGTTTGTGGGGATTCCTATGATTACGGCATATTTGGGCGGGGATTCTTTGGCGTACCTGATGATGTACGACCAGCTGGGAACGGCCATAGCTCTTGGGACTTACGGAACTTTTGTCGTGGTCTATTACGGTCATAGCGGGAAAATAGTTCCTTCGCAGATGCTTAAAAAAGTGCTGATTTTTCCGCCGTTTATGGCTCTTGTTTTAGCCTTTGCATTTATAGGAAAGAGTTACCCGTCGATGATAGAAAACACACTGCATGCACTTGCATCAACTGTTATCCCTTTAGCTCTTGTGGCAGCCGGACTTCAGCTCAAACTTTTCCTGCCAAAAGATGAGATAAAACCGTTTGCAGTTTCCATAGGAATCAAGCTTATTGTTGCACCGATAATTGCCATAATAATCAGTGCAATTTTTGGCTGGGACAACATGGCTTCAAAAGTCTCCATCATGGAAGCGGGAATGGCACCGATGATAACCGCAGGAGCAGTTGCATCTATGGCAGGGCTTGCGCCACGGCTCAGTTCTGCCATTGTAGGATATGGGATTATTTTCTCTTTTGGCTCAAGTGCTGTTTTATACTACTTTATAAACTAAAGAAAGCACCCGACACCGTAAGGCTTTTTAGAGTAAAAGAGTTTGGCATGTGCAACGATGAGGGCATGAAACTCTTGATAGAGAATCACCAGTTCCTGAGACTCTTTTACCTCTTCTTGTATCTCTTCTTCCATGAATTTTTTGATTGTATGATAGCTTGCTTTTTCATCAATAAGTCCTACATGTACTAATAATCTTTTCGTATAAGCATCGACCACAAACTCAGGCTGCTTGTACGCATACAGAAGTATAGAGTCAGCACTTTCAGGACCTATCCCCTTTACATGTAAGAGTTCTTCGCGTGAGGGAATTTTATCGTTAAGCTTTTCAAAAAAGGAAATAAATTCTAAGATATATGTTGCTTTTTGGTTAAAATATCCGGATGGTTTTATGGCACTTTTCAACTCATCAAGAGGCATATTTTTAATAGCTTTGTAGCCCAGAGAATTCATTACATGTAGATTCGTAAGTGATTTCACAACGGATGTGAATGTAGTGTTTTGAGTAAGGATAACACCTAGACAAATCTCAAAAACCTGAGCTTCATTTTTTGGATAATCATATTCGCTTGGGTGGTAACCACCGTTTATAAACGGCCACCATCCCTGCACTCCATAGTGAGCGTGCAAAGTTCTATATATGTAAAGTATTTTATTTTCTGCCATAGTATGAGATAATCGAACTCTTTTGTATAGCGTGTGCATTTAAGTTATACCCGACTATGGCTGGATTTGTACTCGCATCCAAGTCCAGATTCTCAACATCCAAAGCATATATGGTGATGACATATCTATGTGCCTTGTCTCCTTTCGGTGGACAAGCTCCGCCAAAACCGCTCACACCATAATTTGTCACACTCTCAACTGAACCTTTTGGAAGCACCTTTAAAGCACTTGCATTACTCACTATATTTGTAGCAGTTTTAGATATGTTAAAAACAAGCCAATGCCACCATCCGCTTCCCGTCGGTGCATCAGGGTCGTACATGGTAATCGCAAAACTCTTCGTCCCGTTTGGTGCATCACTCCAAGCCAATGAAGGAGAGATATTCTCACCGCTACACCCAAAACCGTTAAACTCTTGCTTAATACTAAACTGCCCTCCAACATCATCACTCGTAAGGGTAAAGTTACCTGCATAAGAGATGTTGAACATCAAGAATACTAAAACTAATAATCTCATGAATACTCCTTTTGAAATATTGCTTTGAGTTTAACATTTTGAGGCTTAATAAAAAAGGTTATCCCTTCCTATACGTATTTAGGACTAAAGCATAAAAAGGACAGCGGAAATCTATTTATTGTAATCATAATCTACACAGCTTGAAAGACGGCAAGTTATTACTCAACCATCAAATAATCTAAAAAATCATCTTGCATACTTTACACTTTCATACTGAAAAAACTTAACACTTCACTCAGATATTAAAATCAAAGACTCTAAACAATGGGATTGATTATTATTCAGATACTATTCGTGA
>CALCGG010000029.1 GCA_937900945.1 uncultured Sulfurimonas sp.
TTTTATGGATATGTCCGTTTTTCATTTTTAGCATCAGAATTATTTCTGTATATATTTATTATGAATTTTATTATGTACCTGTATTACTATTTAGTCAATAGAAGCAGAGTCGAAAAAACGAAATCAGTTGTCATTTACGGTGCTGGAAAAGAGGGTATAAAACTCGAGTCAGAGCTTTCGGCTAGAGAGTATAAGGTAAGGTGTTTTGTAGATGATGACAAAATGATGCAAAACCGTTCCATTGACTCTATAAAAGTATTCTCAACGCATGATTTGAAAGATAAAATTAAAGACGACAAAATTGATTTGTTAGTAATAGCTCTTCCTCTGATTGAAAAAGGAACCATCAAAGAGATTTATAATGATTTGAGTATGTATTTTAAGGAGATAAAAATTCTGCCATCAATGGATGCAATTCTTGAAGGCAAAGATTTTTCCGCTCAGCTTAAAGATATATCAGTCGAGGATTTGTTGGCACGAAATCCGCAAGATTTGGATAAAAGTAAAATAGCAGCTTTTATAGAAGGTAAAACGATTTTAGTAACTGGAGCAGGCGGAAGCATAGGAGGTGAGATATGCAGACAGTGCGAGAAATTCGGTGCAAAAAAACTTATACTCTTGGATAATAGCGAATTTAATCTTTACAGCATCACCGAAGAGATACAAAAGATTGAGATTGTTTCTGTTATGCAAAATGTAGTAGATAAGAAGTTTTTGGAGAGTACATTCAAAACTTACAAGCCAGAGATTGTTATACATGCAGCGGCTTATAAGCATGTGCCGATGGTTGAAGCCAACATGTACGAAGGAATACTAAATAATGTTGTCGGCACTAAAAATATTATAGATTTGTCTATAAGATATGGTGTGCAAAAAGTTGTTATGATATCCACAGATAAAGCAGTTCGTCCGACAAATGTCATGGGTGCTACAAAGCGAATATGCGAACTCTATGCGCAGAACTCAAATGGCAGCGGCACAGATATAGTCGCTGTAAGATTTGGCAATGTTTTGGGAAGCAGCGGAAGCGTGATACCAAAGTTTAAATTCCAAATAGAAAATGGAAAAAACATCACAGTTACACATCCTGATATTACAAGATATTTCATGCTTATCCCGGAAGCTTGCGAGCTTGTACTCCAAGCAGCTGCGATTGGAACCGGCGGCGAGATATTTATTCTGGACATGGGAGAACCTGTAAAAATAGTAGATTTAGCACAAAAGATGATAGATTTAAGCGGTAGAGAAGATATACAGATTGAATTCACAGGCCTTCGTCCAGGAGAAAAATTGTATGAAGAGCTTCTTATAAATGAAAGCAGTACAAAAACTGATTATGAATCCATTACGGTTGCTACACCGACGAAATATGATATAGATAAATTAAATAAAGATATATCAGAACTTCTTGAATCTGATGATAGGCTAACTAAGCTTAAGGAAATAGTTCCTGAATTTAACCATAAAACAAATATATGATATAATCAGCAAA
>CALCGG010000030.1 GCA_937900945.1 uncultured Sulfurimonas sp.
TTCTCATGTTGGTACTCATGATCTTTAGGCATATGCTCTAAGAGTGTTGAATCATGATAGGGTTGTGAGAGTTTGGGATGGTGCGCTATTATTTCTCCATTGAGTGCAATGACAACAGAAGTTGAAGAATAAGAGACATCTACTTTTTTGCCAAGATATTTGTATGGAACAGAGTATCCGCTTCCATCAAGTTCTACATGATAATCTACGCCCACTGTTGCAGTTTTAAACTCTTTATAGATGTAGTTGTTTGCTCTGAGTGGATGTAGTAAAGGCTTGTCAAGCATCTCAAACAACTCAGTTCTACTTTTACCTAAGCGTCTGATGATTTTATGGTTATAGCCATCAAGTAAGAGATTGATTTGCTGGTTGAGCTCATCTACACTGAAAAAAGTGTGATGACGCAGTCTCATCAGTATCCATCTCTGAATTGCTTTTACACCCAGTTCTACTTTAGATTTATCTTGTGGTTTATATGGTCGTGCCGGTTCTACTGCAACACCATAATGTCTTGACATATCTGCATAACTCTCATTAAGTTTTATAACTCCTTTTTTATGAGAAATAACGGCAGCTTTTAGATTGTCAGGCACTAAGATATTTGGAACACCTCCATAAAAACTAAAGGCTAAGACATGAGACTTTATAAAATCTTTTGTGGATTGGGTTGGAGTGGCGTGAACGAAGGTGTATCCACTGGCACCTAGCACACTTACGAAGATTTGAGCTTTAGATGTTTCTCCTGTTCTTTGATTTACAATCGGCATTGTAAGCCCACTGTAATCGATAAAGAGTTTGTCACCTGAGTAGTGAACCTGACGCATTGAAGGGTTGATAGATTTAATAAATCTGTTGTAGTAGCGGTTGAACTGGCTGTAGCTGTATAAATTAGGTTGAGCACTCTTAAACTCTTCATACAAGAGTGCTCTTGTCATTCCCTTTTTAGTGAGTTCTTCTCTGACATAGTTCCAATCTGGGTGGATGAGCTCCAATGCTGTTTGCTTGGTGCTAAGTGTTGGTTTATTTGGATGAAACAGTTGTTCTAAATCAGTGTCATTCAGCTCTAATACATCTTCAAGTGATGATTCAAGTTGTATATAACTCTTTATGTAATTGGCGACACTGTTTCTAGAAATTCCGGTGATAGATTGAATCTGTCTGTTGGATAGTTGGTTAAGATATTTTAATCTTAACACCTCTTTGATTTTACTCATACATACTCTCCTCATTTATCACACCTTTTTAGGTGTATTATAGTGAAGAATA
>CALCGG010000031.1 GCA_937900945.1 uncultured Sulfurimonas sp.
ACACTTTGTGGAACAAAGAAAGCTTGAAGGGCTTAAATTGTTCCAAATATAAGAGAATCTTAAACATTTTTAAACAATATGTTGTCGGATTTTATAAATCAGCTTCAATGATTTTATAGCTACCTCAAGAAAGGTGACTATAAATATTCCTATTTAATGCCAACTAAATTTAAATATGCTACCTTTGTTTAATTCAGATTCAATATCAATACGTATGCCGACTTCATTACAAATTTGCCTAACTATACTAAGACCTACACCAAAACCGCCTGCTATGTTCGAACCTCTTTCATAAAGTTTAAAAATTTTATTGAGCTTGTCTTTTGCTATTCCGATACCTTCATCTTTTATGGTAAAAGCCTTAGCTGTTAGTATTATTGTTATTGTTTTATTAGGCATAGAATATTTGATAGCGTTTGACAATAGGTTTGAGAAAAGCAGCTTTGCTCTGTCTTCATCTATTTTAAAAATGGCAACTTCGAGCTCACTTTTTATAATTATATGTTTAGCATGACACAGTTCAGCGTAAAACTTTATCACCTCGTTTATGACATCTTTTAAATTTATCTCGTAGATTACTTTTTTTTCACTTGAAAAGTTGAGATATGCCAAAGAGTTATAAATTGAGTAAAGTTGTTTTGTGCTTATAGAAATATTTGTAAGTATCTTTTCATCATACACTTTTTTTTGGATAGCTCTAGAAGCACTCATCTTCAAGGCTGTGATGGGAGTGTTAAGTTCATGCGATATATCTTGAATGAAACTCTCTATCTGCTTTACTTTTTGATGGATTGGTTTCATAAACAACTTTGCAAGAAGTACAGAAATTATAACAATTATGACAAAAACAAAAAACATAACTAATAGGATTTCTTTTTGGAGTTGCGCTAATTTTTGGTGATACTCTTTTGTTTTTACAACAACATACTTCACATCCATATGCTCTCGCGGTGAAGATGATACTAAAATCTTGTAGCCATCTTTTTCAAAGTAGTTTTTCTCAAAATTCTTCGCTTCATATTTTTTAATTATGATATATTCAAAACCTGTTTCAAGGGTAGGAAGATGAAGTGCAATATTGTGCATTTGAGCATTTATGATTAAACCGGAAATAGTATCTGCATCATGCTGGAGTTTGTAGTAAGTTGTATTTTCGAGTGAACTTTTTTGAGCTTTATAGTACCAAAAACCGCTCAACATTAAAAATAAAAACGAGGAACCGATATAGAGTGCCAAAAATGAATAAAATGATTTTTTTTCTAAACTATTCAAACTTGTATCCCTCACCTCTGATATTTAAAATATGCTCTTTGCCAACATATTTTCTAAGCTCTTTTATGAGTGTTCTTATTATATCAGAAGATGGCATATCATCATAACTCCACAGATTTTGAAGCATTTCATCTACACTGACAACGCGTGAGCGGTTTTTATAAAGGTACAAAAGCAGTTCACTCTCTTTTGTGGTTAAATGAAAACTGTTGTCACCATTTTTTAGCATGTGGGTTGTTGCATCCAACTCTAACTCTTGCGTTAATTTTACTATGGAATTAAGACCAAAATATCTTTTTATATTTTCTATCCGCTGGGCCAACTCTTCCAAGTCAAAAGGTTTTTTTATAAAATCATTCGCACCCGATTCAAAAGCGGCTTTAAGGTGTTTAGTATCATGAAAGGCAGTTATAAAGATAGCGGGAGTTTCATCCGCAAAACTGCGAAGTTCTCTCAAAAGCGTTATTCCATTCCCATCAGGAACATTTATATCAAAAATATACAAATCATAAGAACTTCTTTCGCTAAGATCTAAAGCCTCTTTCATACTGAATGTATGCGTTACGCTGTAAGATTCTTCCAAAAAATCTATTAAAATGTTTGCTAAAACGGTGTCGTCTTCCAAAAGGAGTATTTTCATCGTTTTAACCTTTGCGTGTACACTTCTTCTAAGCGTAAAATTTTCACTTAACATCCTTTTAAGCACTTATACATAACGATTCAGTTTTATAAGTATAACATTAAATTTTGGAGTGATAAAAATGGAGCAAATTATTCTTTTTACAGATGCCCTAATAGAGCTGAGTAATGCCATGGCACCTTACATCTTGTTTGGTCTTTTTTTTGCAGGCATCTTGCATGAGTTGGTACCGGAAACTTTGGTAACAAAGCATCTGGGCAAAGAGAGTATTGCTTCTGTTGTTAAAGCTACTCTCTTTGGTATCCCATTGCCTGTTTGTTCATGTGGGGGGGGGTCATTCCGCTGGCGACCAGTATTAAAAAAAGTGGTGCGAGCAAAGGTGCTACGCTTTCATTTTTGATCTCTACCCCGATTACTGGAGTTGATTCTATACTTGCAACCTATGGAATGTTTGGCTGGGTGTTTACTTTATATCGTGTATTTACTTCGATGATTATTGCAACTACGGCAGGTATCTTGACAAATATATTTAATAAAGAGGAATCTCCCCAAATCAAACCCGCTGTCTCCGCTTTTGCGAAACCTGTAACAAACAGTTTTGCTCCAAAAAGTTCTTTTAATGCAACAAGTTTCAGTACAAAACAAAACGAGACTAAAGCAGATGTAAAAGCAAAGTTTTCTTTACTTAAGGGCTTGAGATATGCCTTTATTACACTCTTAGGCGACATTGCTAAACCACTATTTTGGGGTTTACTACTTGGCGCTTTGATAACGGTAGCTATCCCTCAAAACCTAAGCAATATTTTAGTAGAGTACTCTTGGCTTTCCTATCTCATAGTGATAGCCATCGCTATCCCCATGATTTTAAGAATTGTAGCTATAGTTTGTGAGGAGTATGTGAGAAGAAAACTCATTTCCTCACAAACTCCTCACAAACTATAAGTATACTTTTACAAACAAAACAAAAGGATATAAAATGAAAACATTGACAAAAATCTTTATGATTATGATTTTAGGAGTTAGTTTAGCTTACGCTGGCGGATTTGAGAAAGTTGCACAATCGAGTGCTGCAAAAGTTGTTATGAGTTCAGAGAAACCTCTAGTTACTGGTAATAACATTATAATGCTTAGTATAGAAAATGAAAAGTACAAAAATGCAGCGGTTAGTTTGAAATTTTTTATGCCTGCGATGCCAGGTATGCCTGTGATGGAAAGTTCGGCTGATGCCTTATCTCTTGGCAATGGGAAATACAAAGCAGATGTAAATTTTGCTATGAGCGGAACTTGGCAGGTGCATATTTTCATCACCCCTAAAACAGGGAAAAAAGTTAGAATTAAAACTTCTATAAATATTTAAAAGGGTTCTCATCATGAAGCTGTTTGCGCTATTTCTTGTATCGATATTTTTATATGCGACATCTGTTGAGACTCTGGTTGAACATGCGAAGAATTCGCATCTTTCACTGGAGGCGATAAAACATAAACTCAGCGCTCTTGATAATGAGTATGCGGTATCGAGAAATTTTGCAAACCCTGAGCTTTCTTTGAGCATGAGTGATATTCAGCTTCAAGATATTTCTAACCGCTCACTTGAACCTATGCAATACACTGCGATTAATATTAATCAAAAGATTCCCTATTTTGGAAAAAGAGATGCCGCCTCTCAAAAGATTGAGGCACAAAAAGCACAACTGAACATGTCGCTTGAAGAGGTTAAGGTCAAATTGACAAAAGCCATAAAAATCTCCGCTTTTACTATTTGGAGTCTGGAAGAACAGTTAAAAATAGTTGATGATTACATCTCTCTTACAAAACAAAATATCGAGCTTTTTTCTGCTTACAGCGTTAATGATTCTTCCGCGCACATGAGTATTATGAACGCCGAGTTAACACTCTCGCAACTCAAAATCAAAAAAAGTAAACTGGATAGTGCTTTAATCGGGCAATACAAAAACATAAGCTATTTGAGTGACATGGATGTTACGAGTGTTGAAGCAGATATGGGTATGAGCGAACCTCATCCAATGGATTATTATCTGGATGCGGTTAATTCAAATAAAACTTACAAAATGAAAGAGGCAGAACTTGAAGTTGCAAGTGCAGATGTAAAAGTAAAGGAGTTAGCCGGCTTCATTGACCCGGTCGTTCAGGTCGGGTATTTCCGCCGTGAAAAATTTGAAGATTATATGAGTGTCGGAATTGGATTTTCTTTGCCTATTTATGGCAGTGAACGCTCTAAAGAAGAGGTTGCACGAAAAATAGTTTTATCGACAAAAAGTGAAACTGAAGATACAAGAAATCAACTGAGCTCACAAATATCAGCTGTTTATACCCAGCTTCAAAGCTCATACAAGATTTATAATATTCTGCAAAACGAGTTACTTCCGCAGTTGGAGCACATGAAAGATTTAACTTCAAGCTCATTAAAAAGCGGAGCTGATCTTTTTTTATATATCCAGATGCTAGAGAAAAAGCTCACTCTTGATGAGCAAAATATAGATGCAATCGCCTTGTACCATCAGAATTTGGCAACACTTGAAGCATTAATAGGAGAAGAGTTATGAGATATTTTTTGATATTACTATTGCTGCTTACATGTAGCTATGCCAAAGAGGCTAAAGTTGAACAGCTCTTTAGTGTTCAAACTGTAAAAGTCAAAGAGGTTTCGCAAGCTAAAAATATTAAAAGCTTTGGATTTGTAAAGACAGATGACTCCAGAGTATATGATGTAAGTCCAAGGTTTGACGGATTTGTAGAGGTTTTATATGCAGATACAATGTACCAAGAGGTTAAAAAAGGGGAGCTTCTCGCTAAAGTCTATTCACCTGAAGTGCTAAAGGCAAAAGATGACTACTTAAATACTCTCAACTTTACCAGCTCTCATCCAAACAATGTAATGCTCAGCAGTGTACAAGCAAAACTCTCCCTTTTAAATATTCCGGATGCTGAAATAGATTCTATACAAAAAGGAAAGAAGAACTCTAACTTTACAAATATATTCTCTCCTGTCAATGGGTTTATCTTTAAAAAAGAGCTCAATAATGGTTCTTCTTTTATGACTGGAAAAAAAGTTTTTGAGATAGTAAACCTTGATAAGGTTTGGATTGAAGTTAAAATTCATCAAGACCAACTCAAAAATTTAAATAAAGTAGATAACTTTACCCTGACTACTTCAGCATATTCTCGGACTTTCGAGGCAAAAAAGGTCCAACTTTATCCTAAGTTGGACGAAAAAGAGGAAGCCTTTACTCTTAGACTGGAAGTGAACAACAAAGAACATCTTCTCATGCCCGGCATGTATGCAAGCGTAGAGATGCTCTCAAAACAAAAGAGTTATTTAACACTTCCTGCAACAGCTGTTGTACGAAAAAATAATAAGTTTTATGTCTTTAGCGTTGGAGAATATGAGGGAGAATATGCACCGACTGAAGTGAAAGTTGAAGTTTTAAATCCCGATACATATATCATAAAAAATGGACTTAATGCGGGTGATACCGTTGTAAATAATGCACTCTTCATGATGGACAGTGACGCTCAAATTAATAGCTTATATTAAGAATTTATTATGATAGAAAAAGTAATAAGCTTTAGTATTAAAAATAGATTTTTAGTTCTCATGGCAACACTGTTTTTAGTAGCTGGCTCTTTTTGGAGTATGAAAAATACGCCTCTTGATGCTATTCCAGATCTTAGCCCGCCGCAGGTTATAGTACAACTGAACTGGGCTGGGCAATCTCCTGAGATTATTGAAGACCAAGGAACTTATCCTCTTGTTTCACAATTTTTATCTATTGCCAATATAAAAACAGTCCGCGGATACTCAACTTACGAAAATGCTCTTATTTATATTATATTTAAAGAGGAAACTGATCTTTACTGGGGCAGAACCCGTGTGCTGGAACAGTTGGCATCTATGAATTCTCAACTACCCTCATCGATGAAAGTAAGTCTTGGTCCTGATGCAAGCGGTGTCGGTTGGGTTTATGAGTATGCACTAACTTCAAAAACAAAAAATTTGAGTGAACTTAGAACTCTGCAAGATTATTACTATAAATATGCTCTTTTAGGTGTTGATGGAGTGAGTGAAGTGGCTTCAATCGGCGGTTTTGTTCCGACATTTCAAGTAACACTAAAAAATGACACTCTTGTAAGATATAACCTGAGTATACCAGATATAAAAAAAGTTTTAAAAGAAAATAACAATGATACCGGTGGAGGAATCGTTATACAAAATGGATACGAGTGGATGATTCAAGCCAAAGGCTATGTAAAAAGTTTAGATGATATCAGGAACTTAGTCGTAACCTCTAAAGCGAACACCCCTGTAACCATCGGCGATATTGCAAGAGTAGAATTAGTCCCAGCCAGTCGTCGAGGTATAGCTGACTTAAATGGAGAGGGGGAAGTTGTTGGCGGGATAGTTATGGTTCGTTACGGAGAAGATGTTTACTCAACCATAAAACGGATAGAGAAAAAAATGAGTGAGCTCAAAGTTGAGGGTGTAGAAGTTGTAGAAGTTTACAACCGTTCAAGCCTGATAGAAAAAGCGGTTAAGACACTTAAAAGCACACTCATCGAAGAGAGTATTATAGTTATAGTTATCATCTCGCTCTTTTTAATGCATCTTCGCTCATCTATTATCGTACTTATGATTCTACCACTGACCATTGGGGTCACATTTTTACTTATGAAATTTTTTGGAGTCGGTTCAAATATCATGAGCTTAGGCGGGATTGCCATCGCCATTGGCGCCATGGTAGATGCAACCATAGTTATGATAGAAAATGCACATAAATCCATCGTCAAACTAGAAGATATAAAAGGCAAAAAACTAACTAAAGAGGAACGATTTGAAGTAATTACTGCCTCATCAAAACTTGTAGGTCGTCCAATATTTTTCGCACTTGCTCTTGTTGTAGTTTCATTCTTGCCAATCTTTGCTCTCTCAGGACAGGAAGGTCTTTTATTTACACCTTTAGCTTTTACAAAAACATTTGCCATGATGGCGGGAGCAATTCTTTCCATCACTCTTGTTCCCGTACTAATGCTTTATTTTGTAAAGGGGAATATACTCAGTGAGACGAAAAATCCACTGAATCGTTTTTTTATCTGGCTGTATCATCCTGTTATTGTTTATGGATTGAAAGCCAAATACCTTGTTATCATAGCAGTTGTAGCCTCACTTGCTTACATGTATCCACTTTATAATGGTCTAAAGTGGGAGTTCATGCCACCGCTAAACGAGCAGTCTATTATGTACATGCCGGTCACTCCTTATGGGATAAGTGTAGACCAGAGTAAGATGCTCACTCAAAAAACTGACAAAATCATCAAAAGTTTTCCGGAAGTTCAGACTGTTTTCGGCAAAGGCGGTCGGGCAAACTCAGCAACAGACCCGGCACCTCTTGGCATGATTGAGACCATTATCTCTTTTAAACCTCAAAGTGAGTGGCGTGAAGGGATGACTTACGAGAAACTTTTAAATGAGCTTGAAGAAGCCTTGAGAGTTCCCGGACTGGTGAACTCATGGACTTACCCGATTCGGGGAAGAATAGACATGCTTTTAAGTGGAATTAGAACTCCGCTTGGCATAAAACTCTATGGAAAAGATGCAGCAGGACTGCAAAAATATGGCAAAGATATAGAAGGTATTTTACGAGGATATGACAACACTCTTTCAGTTTTTGCAGATCAGGCAAGTGCAGGTTATTATATAGATATAAACATAGATGAGAATGCTCTTGCAAGATACAACATCACAAAAGATTATATCTTAGACTATGTCTCAACTGCGGTTGGGGGGATGAAAATCTCAACCATGTACAAAGGATTGGAGAGGTATCCGATTGCCCTTAGATTTGAAGATGAGGAGCGAAGAAGTTTAGAATCAATCAGAGATATTCAGGTAAAAACTCCACTTGGTTTTGTACCGCTTAAAAGTTTTGCTACGGTTGCCCACAGAGAAAGTGCATCCGTTATAAAAAGCGAGATGGCTTCTCCTGTGACTTTCATATATATTACGCCAAACGAAAAAATCGGTGCCAGCGAGTATAAAGAGGGAACAAAAGAATTACTAAAAGGACTAAAACTTCCAGCCGGCTATTACATAGAATGGGCAGGTCAAAGTGAATACCTTGATTCTGCGATGAAAAAAATCATATGGATAGTCCCTGCTGTTTTAGTAATTATTTTAGTTCTTATTTATTTTGCACTGAAAGATATGATTCCAACATTTATAGTTTTTTTCACTCTCCCTTTTGCTCTTTTAGGCGGTCTTATATATATAGACATGCTTAATTTTAACATGAGTATAGCTGTAATAGTCGGCTTTTTAGCTCTTTTGGGAGTTGCCTCTGAAACCGCTATTGTTATGATAGTTTACTTGCAAGAAGCTGTGGATGAAGCAAAAGAAAAGCACAAAGAGAATTTTAGTAAGAAAGAGTTAAACGAAGCAATTTACGAAGGAGCAGTTCAAAGAGTAAGACCAAAACTCATGACAGTTTTTGCCATCTTAGCAGGACTTCTTCCTATCATGTATACACATGGAGTGGGCAGTGAAGTGATGCAGCGTATAGCCGCACCGATGCTTGGAGGAGTTGTAAGTTCTGCGGTTTTAAGTTTAGTGATTATCCCTATACTTTTTGAGATATATGCTTCAAGAGCCTACACTAAATAATAGGGAACTATTTTTTGGAGAAGTTGTAGTTAGTTAAATCCATAGAATACTAATAGACAGCCTTATGATAAGGGTTTCTTTTCAATTTTCACCGTAAAGTGAAAAATCAATTCCTAAAGTGTGATATAATTTTAGGAATTATCCGATGCTGACACGGAATCTTAAACACTGCCCAAGAGGATGTCAAGGTTAAAGTTCAACAACCTGTACTATTTTGAGCATGTTCAACTATTCAAGTCTATTTGGAACAACTTTTCTGTTACTAAAAACTGTGCCAAATACAAGAGTTTAAGAAATGAATTTTAAATGCTCTCATAATTTTTGGACCTTTTACATTTTTATCCATATATATTTTCTACACTAATTTTTCTATTATTTAATAAGTCATATATAGCCCTATACCTGTCCTTTATCTTTAAACCTTAAACTCCAATATTCAGATAAAGGACAATATTACATTGTTAACGATGTTACTTCCTAACCTTTTTATCAATAACAGAACCGTCCATAGCATTAATTTCAAGATAGTAACTCTGAGTTTGCACTTTATAAAACATAATATTTCCAGTATGAGTTAACCTGATTTCTTGTACATCCTCTTTGGTAGACTCTTTTGCTATTCTAATAGCTTCTTCTTCATCAACTTGATGTAATTTATGCATGTTTCTTTTCTTCTGCATTTTAACAATTGGTCTATGATTATAGCCATGTATTGAATTATGCTCACTAGGTGTAAGTGTCTGCTCTTGAGCAAACACGAACATAGGAATTGTTAGTAGTGTTAAATATTTCACTATGAATCCTTTTTATCTTTAGTAGACATATTTGTATGCTCTTTATTATAAAAAAGCAGATATGTTGAAGGTAAAATAAGTAGAGTTAAAAGTGTTGAACTTATAATTCCACCAGTAATTACAACTGAGAGTGGATATTGAATTTCGCTTCCTACACCAGTAGCGTATAGCAATGGTAAGATACCGAAGAGAGTAGTAAATGCCGTCATTAAAACTGGACGAAGTCTTAAAAGAGTTGCGTCTTTTAAAATAGTTTTTAAATCTACATGTAGGAATTTAGTCCTAAGTTCATCAATAAAACTTACTAGCACTATTCCATTTAAAATTGCTATGGCAAATATGGCAAGGAATCCAATTATTGCTGATACAGAAAGATAAATATCTGCATATAAAAGGGCAATAATTCCACCAATAAAACCAAAAGGTACGTTAATTAAAATGAGCATAGCTTTTGATAGAGAATTAAAAGCCGTATATAAAAGTAAAATGATTAAAAACATTGTAATAGGGATTAAAATCATCAACTTTTTGGTTGCTTCTTGCATATTTTTAAAGTCACCAGCCCATCCTATGTAATAACCATTAGGAATAACAACTTGCTCTTTAATAATTTGATTTGCTTCTTCTACAAAAGAAGCGACATCTCGACCTTCTACTTCCATAGAAAGTACCATATATCGACTAAGGTTTTCCCGCTTAATGAAAGAAGAACCATGACTTACAGAAATGTTACAAATCTGCTCTAAACTAACTAACACACCATTGTTCGCACGTATAGTTAAAGCTTTAACTGATTCTATGTCTTCTTTAGCACCTTTAATCTTAGGTACTATACCAAAACGACGAATACCCTCTATCTTTTCAGAGACAGCCTCTTCACCGATTCCATTACGAATAACACTCATCACTTCATCAACATTAATTCCATAACGAGCCAACGCTAAATAATTTGGCTCAATTTTAATTTGTGCTTGACCAAGTTGAACTTCAACTTCCATCTCTTCTAAACCGTCAACGTCTTTAAGTTTAGCCTGTATAGATTTAGCGATAGAATCTAACACTTTTTGGTCATCACCGTATATTTTAACTGCCAGTTCAGCTTTTACACCTTCAAGTAGCTCTTCAATACGCATAGCAATGGGTTGAGTAGGGATAAATTGAACATACTCAAAAGTATGTTTTAAATCTTTATTCATCTTTTGGGTTAAATCTTCAAGATTTTTTATATCTTCTTTAAGTGTTAAAAGAACTTCCATATAGTTTGCTTGAGCGGTTTCACCTTTTTCACTTCTACCTATCATTGAAAGAACAGATGTGACTTCATTTGGATAATTTTTTAATATATGCTTTTCTATTTCACTCGCTGTTTGCGTGGATTGTTCTAAACCGGTTCCAGGTATGGATATAACCCTATACATAATAGATTCTTCGTTTAGTTCAGGCATAAATTCGCGACCTTGTTGGCTTAAAACATAAGCTAAACCAACAAAGATTACAGATACAAGTATTAAAAAACTTTTTGAATGTTCAAGAGCTGACATCAATAATGGAGTGTAAACTTTTTTTATACCCCTCATAAATGAATTCTCTTTGGACTTTGATGGTTTAAGTAATAAATACGTTAATACAGGAACTAATGTAAGTGCAACTAATAAAGAACCTAGCATTACAAAAACAATATTTAATGCCATTGGACTATAAAGTTTCCCTGCTAGTCCATCAAGAGACAAGAGAGGTATAAAAACAGCCGCTATTATCAATACTGCAAAGGTAACGGGAGTTGCTACTTCCTTAGCTGAATCCGCTATAACTTGTAGTCTAGGTGCATTTGGTTCATCGTGAAGCTTTCTAAAGCTATTTTCAACAATAACAATAGTGCCATCAACAATCATTCCCACGGCAATGGCTAGACCACTAAGGCTCATGAGATTTGCACTTATATTGTAATAATCCATAAGTAAAAATGCAACTAATAAAGATAGCGGTAAAGATATAATTACAATAAAAGCAGAACGAAGTTCAAATAAAAACAAAAACAAAACAATAGCAACAAGAACAACACCAGACAAAAGAGCAGATGTCATAGTATTAACAGCTTTATGTGTTATCTCTGTTCTGTCATAAACAGTCTCAATTGTAACACCTTTTGGAAGTGCTGAGTTTACGGTATCAATCTTTTCTTTGATTAACTCTACAACCTGAGCAGCATTTGTGGCAGTCCTTTGAAGTACCATTCCCATCACTGCTTCACTTCCATCTCTACTTACCGCTCCAAACCTTGGAGCTGAACCTGCTTCAACGATAGCAACATCTTGTATAGTTACAGATTGTCCAGCTTCAAATTTAATAACAGTGTTACGAATATCCTCAAGAGTATTATAAAGTCCTGCACCACGAATCAAATACTGTTCACGATTGAACT
>CALCGG010000032.1 GCA_937900945.1 uncultured Sulfurimonas sp.
TAAAAACGGGTAGGAGTTTCAAATGGCAGATGATGCTGAAAAAACAGAAGAAGCTACCTTTATTGAACGAAAAAAGGACAAGTCCCTTTTTCTGCGCTGGAGCCGCTGTGGCTACTAAAGTAAAATCTTTGCAAGATTTTCGTAAGTTCTTCTAGGAGAGATAAATGGCAGATGATGCTGAAAAAACAGAAGAACCTACCCAGAAGAAGATAGATGATGCCAGGGAAGAGGGGAATGTTCCCAAATCTCAAGACACTTCAGGTGTTGTAACTCTTTTTATTGCGATACTTTCTTTTTTGATGTTATTTCCGTACATGTCACAGCATCTATTGTTATTGTTTAAATATTATTTCTCACTTATCGGCTCAGAACTTGATAAAGCTTTTATGATAGATATAGCAATTGTTACAATAAAAGAATTTCTTCTTATTATTATGCCGGTTGCAATTGCAGTAGCTGTTGCAGGTGTTATGGCAGCATTAGCTCAATTTGGATTTTTATTTACTACCAAAGCGATTATGCCGGATTTTAAAAAGATAGACCCAATCAAAGGAACGAAGAATCTTTTTTCAATGAAAAAACTTATTGAAGGTGTAAAAATCACATTTAAGTCTTTTACAACCTTGGGTGTAGGATTTATATTTTTCTTTTATTTTATTACTGAACTTCCGACAGTTGCCATGTTTGGTTTGGGTGAGCAATTGATATGGCTTAGAGATAAGGCGATTATAATCGCTTTTGTTATGGTATTGATTATATTTGTTTTTGCAATGATAGATATTGTTATCGTTAGAAAACAGTACTTTGACGGATTAAAGATGAGTAAGCAAGAGATAAAAGATGAGATGAAAAATATGGAAGGAGACCCTTTAATCAAATCAAAAATCCGCCAAATACAGATGCAGGCTTCGCGAAAAAGGATGATGTCTGAAGTCCCACATGCAGATGTGGTTGTTACAAATCCTACACACTATGCAGTAGCTATAAAATATGATGAAGAAAAATCACATGCTCCGATTGTAGTAGCAAAAGGGATGGACCATATTGCACAACAGATAAAAAAAATAGCCAGAGAAAACAATGTGCATATTGTTCAGAATCCGCCATTAGCAAGAAGTTTATATGCTGAAGTGGAGCTTGATAAGCCAATACCTGAAGCACTTTTTGGTGCAGTTGCTGAAGTGCTTGCGTATGTTTACAAAATGAATAAAAAAAGGTTGTAGAATGCAAGAAATATTAAAGAGGATAGATGAGGCAAAGCATATAACTGTTATCGCACATATGAACCCAGATGCTGATTCGCTTGGAAGTGCCAGTGCCATGTATACTCATTTACTTAGGCTTCATAAAAAAGTTTCATTCTTTTGCGCCAGTAAAAATATAAATCAAAAGTTATCTTTTTTACCATGGTACGATAAAATACGAAATTCATTTCCAACTTCATCTGATTTGGCTATTTCATTTGATTGCGCTTCGTCAGATAGAATTGGCACAGATTTAACATGTGATTTGATAAATATAGACCATCATAAAAGTAATACTAACTATGGAAGCTTATCTTTAGTTGATTCGAATTGCATTAGTACTACTGAAGTTTTGTATAATTTATTTACTAAAAATGAGATTCAAATAAATAAAAAAATGGCTACAGCATTGTATGCCGGTTTGCTTGAAGATTCAGGTGGGCTCCTCGGTGATGAGGTCGATGGCACAACTTTTGCTTTGGTTGGCAAGCTAATAGAAGCTGGAGCTGATTATAAAACATGTAATCAGTTTATAATGAAATATTTAACACTTGGTGCTCTTAGAATAAAAGGGTTCATGCAAACAAATATGCAGTTATTTAGTGAAGCAAGGGTTGCTGTTTTTTGTGTGAGTGATGATAATATGAAAAAAAGCGGTGCTATCGGTGAAGATTGCGAATATGCACTCGAAGAAGCTCTTTATTTGCCTACTGTTGAGGTTGCCTTGTTATTGAGGCAAAATTCGGACTTTAGCATAAAAGGTTCGCTTCGTTCAAAAAGTTCTCTTGATGTATCTGCCATAGCATCAAATTTCGGTGGCGGTGGGCATCATAACAGAGCAGGGTTCAATATAAAAAATAGTACTACTTTAGAAAGTTTAAAAGTAGAAATTTTAAAATTAATTAATAAGGAAATATAATTGAATAATAGAAATGGAAAATCATCATTTGGAGTACTGGCTTCACTTGGTTTAATCATAGCAGCATCTTTGTATGTTTACACTGCATCAATGTTTGAAAGAGATGTTCCAAAGATTACATTTGAAAATAATGGATATTGGAACTTGAAAGCACCTCTTGATATATCTATAGATGACGCAAGTGGAATCAAATCTTACAAAGTTACTTTTAAAAGTCCAAATAATGAGACAACGCTAAATAATGAACAATTTATAGAGCTAAAGGAATCTATAGGAGTAAAAGTCATGCCGCCAAGAACTTCTTCTGCCATAAAAGACAAAGATATAACAATTGTTGTAGAGGCATTAGATGCAAGTAAGTGGAATTTTTTAAAGGGAAACAGTGTAACTAAAGAGTTCCATTTAAAAATAGATAAAGAAAGACCAAAGCTTAACATCATCAGTAATACATATAAAATAACCAAAGGTGGCTCTGCACTTGTTATATTTAAAGCAAGTGATGATAATTTAAAAGATATTTATATAGAAACAGATTTTAAAAAACAGTTTAAAGCTGAACCATTTTATAAACCAGGTTATTACATATCTTTATTGGCATGGCCGGTTACAGAAGCAAACTTCAAAGCGACGATAGTTGTGACGGATGAAGCAGGGAATAACGCAAAATCTTATGTGCCATTATATTTAAAAGACAAAGAATATAAAATTTCAAATATTGCAATAACTGATAAATTTTTAAAAGGCAAAATAGCTGAACTGGCAGGGGATTTTGATGAAACGCAGGGTGTTGATGACCCTATAAAGCAGTTTAAATTGATAAACGAGGATGTAAGAGTAAAAAATGAGCAATTAATTTATAAAATTACATCTCAAGTTTCAAATGAAATGATAAGTGATTTCAAAATAAATACTATGTATCCGCTTAAAAATGCTAAAGTAGTTGCTCAATTTGGTGATCACAGAAAATATACTTATGAAGGAAATGCTCTTAGCGAATCATATCATCTAGGACTTGATCTTGCCAGTAATGCCCAGTCTGAAATAAAACCGCAAAATGGCGGTGATGTAGTTTTTGCTGATTTTAACGGGTTGTATGGAAACATGCCGATTATCAGTCATGGTCTGGGACTTTACACTCTTTATGGGCATTGTTCAAACTTACTTGTAAGCAATGGAGATAAAGTAAGCAAGGGAGAGCATATAGCAAATACAGGCAAAACTGGTTATGCTATGGGCGACCATTTGCATTTTGGCGTCTTGGTTCAAGGCATTGAAGTTCGTCCGCAAGAATGGATGGATAAGCAGTGGATTCAATTAAATATTTATGACGTGATTAATAGTGCAAAAAAAACTATTGATAAAACTTAATCTTAAGCACTTAAGGATTTATGCATGTATCAAACAACTATAAAAAAACCTGTAGGACTAGTGGGTATTGGACTTCATAAAGGTTCCCCTGTTAGACTTAGGTTAGAGCCATTGGAACAAAATAGTGGAATTATTTTTTACCGTAGTGATGTAGATGTTGCTATTCCTTTAATTCCTGCAAATGTAGTTGACACCAAAATGGCTACCGTTATAGGAAAGGATGGCTATGTGATATCAACTATAGAACATCTCCTATCTGCTATTTATGCATATGGAATTGATAATTTAAAAATTATAGTAGATGCTGATGAAGTTCCGGTCATGGATGGAAGCAGTGCCAGTTTTTGTATGCTTTTAGATGAAGCAGGCATAGCAGAATTGGAATCCCCAAAAAAAGTTATGAGAATTAAAAAAGATATTATAATTCAAGAAGGCGAGAAATATGTAAAACTTTCTCCATCGCCTGATTTAAAATATGATTTTACTATAAAGTTTCCTCATCCGATTATTGCTAAACAGGAATATGTTTTAGAGTTTACGAAAGAAAGTTATAAAAAAGAGATTTCACGTGCTAGAACATTTGGTTTTTTACATGAGGTTCAGTATCTTCGTTCAAAAGGTTTAGCACTTGGCGGTTCGTTGGAGAACGCTATTGTGCTGGATGATAAAAAAGTTTTAAATCCCGAAGGGCTTCGATTTACTGATGAATTTGTAAGACATAAAATTTTAGATGCTATCGGTGATATGTCTTTAATAGGGATGAATTTTGTAGGAAATTACGAAGCTATGGCTGGCAGTCATGATTTGAATCATAAACTGACACTTGAACTTTTAAAAGAACCCTCGAATTATGAAGTTATTGAACTTGTAGGTGAAAAAACAAAAGAGTTAGAAAAAGCGTATGCGTAAAAATGTTGAACTTCTTTTTATAACTTTGTCTTCACCAATTCTCATTGGAGTATATGAAGATACTAAGTTGATTGACAGCGTAGTGAGTGAAGAAAAAAGCTCAGATATTTTACCTAAGATATTTGAAGAGATGTTAAATAAATATAATGTTAAAGCTTTGTTTTATTCGAATGGTCCTGGAAGTTTTATGGCAATTAAAATTGCATATATTTTTTTGAAATCTATGAGCATACTTAAAAATATACCACTATTTGCAACAGATGCGTTTAATTTTAATGAAAATAATCCGATAAAAGCGATTGGAAAGCTATATTTTGTTAAAGTTGCATCAGAAATAGAAACTCAAAAGTTAGAAATAGCTCCAGTAGTAAGCTTCAGCTTACCAAATGTGTTAGATTATAATGAGTTTGACAAGCAAAATGCACCTATATATGGTATAGGTGCTGTATAATAGGAAGAGTATGACAATAAGCGTACCAGCGACAAGTGCAAATTTGGGCCCGGGATTTGATTCTTTAGGTTTAGCGGTGGATTTAAGAAACAAGGTTGAATTTCATCAATCTAGATTTTTTAGTGTGAGTATTAAAGGTGAGGGTGAAGATAACCCTAGATTAAAAGGGAATAACCTATTTATCAGTATCTTTAACGAGCACTACAACCGTTTGACTAAAAAAAATCAAAATTTTAAGTTTACATTCTATAATCAAATTCCTATGTCCAGAGGTCTTGGAAGTTCATCTGCTGTAATTGTGAGTGCAATTGCCAGTGCCCATGAAGCGGCAGGAATAAGAGTCTCTAAGAGAAGAATTCTAAATCATGCTCTTGTGTACGAATCTCATCCAGATAATATTACACCTGCAGTTATGGGTGGATTCAATGCAGCTACTGTTGAAAAAAATAAAGTTTTTTCGCAGAATAAACACTTGCCGAATTATCTTAAAGCAATTGTCACTATTCCGAACAAACCTATGAATACAGCAAAAGCAAGGATACTGTTACCAAAGTCTTATTCAAGAGAAAATTCAGTCTATAATCTTTCCCATACTGCTTTAACTGTTGCTGCATTTTTCAATGAAGATTGGGAAATGCTGAAAATATCAACTGGAGATAGATTTCATCAAAGAGCCAGAATGAAAATGTTACCAGAACTTTTTAGTGTACAAAAGATTGCTTATGAAAATGGTGCATTAATGAGTACACTCTCAGGAAGCGGCTCTACCTTCTTTTCAATGGCTTATCAGGAAGATTCTGAGATGTTAGCGAGTGAACTAACACAAAAATTTCCAGATTTTACAGTGAAAATTTTGGACTTTGATAATAGCGGACTGATAATAGAGAGATAATCTCTATTAAATCAAGTAAGATTTAGATATAATGTCGAAAAATTTTCACCAACCAACTAGAATGTGTATATCTTGTAGAGAACGGGATAACCAAAATAAGCTGCATAGATTTCAGTGTGATGATGGTGCGCTCAATATTTTCAGTGGTTATGGCAGAAGCTTTTATATATGTGAAAATTGTCTTTGCCAAGAAAAAAAAGCTCTAAAAGCCATTATGCGTCAGTGTAAGAGCGGAGATAGAGATAAATATACGAACAAACTAAAGGAGATCATCGCTGATGATAGAAAAAGTTAGAGTACACGAAATTGCAAAAGAGTTAGGTATAGCTTCTAAAGATGTTGTTAAAAAAGCTTCAGATATGGGTATAGATGTTAAATCTGCACAGAGTACAGTTAGTATGGAACAGGCAGAGAGCTTAATGAACTTTATCATGAATGGTGAAACTGCGGCAGAACAGAAAACAGAAGTAAAAGTACCTAAAAAAGTAAATAGTGATACTCCAGAAATAGAAAAAACTCCTAAAGAAGAGACTCCAAAAAAATCTGAAATTAAACATGTTGAAAAATTAGAACCAACGAAACAAGACACGACTTCAAAATTAAAAGAAGATGAAGCAGCAGTGCTTGCTAACGATAATAAGAAGGCAACTCCAAAAGTTGAAACAAAATCTACTCCTATAAGTGTTGTTCCATTGATAAAAAGAAGTGGACTTACCATCGTCAAAAAGAAAAAGCCGAAAGTTGAAGAAAAGTTTAACTTGCCACAAAAACAAACACAAGTATCTTCATATGGAAAAATGTCTGCAGAAGTTTTGGAAGAGTTGGCACAAAAGAAAAAAACTAAGCAAAGCTCAGGTACGGCAAGAAAGCAGGAACAAGGCACAAGAATAGATATCTTTGGCGGCGCTATGAGCGATGTGTCCATGGACATGGATGATCAAGTAGTGTTGCTGGACTTAAATGCTACAGAAAGAGCTAAACTTCCGGTAGAAGAGCCTAGAAAGCCAAGAGAGCCTAAGCCGGCTGGTAGAAATGCAAATAAAAAAGCAGCCCCAAGAGGTAGAAAAGTTTCTCGTGATAAGCGAAAAAAATATATTAAAGATAAGCCTTCAGATGAAATAGTGACACATGTAGAAATCCCTGAGGATATTCGTGTTTATGAATTTGCTGAGGCTCTAAACAGACCTATGTCAGATATCATCAAAGTTCTTTTTGATCTTGGTCTGATGATGACTAAAAATGATTTTTTAGGTCATGATGAGATAGAGATTTTATCAGAAACATTTGATGTGGAAGTTACTATTGTTGATCCAAAAGATGCTTTTAACTATGAAGATGACTTAGATGAAGAAGTTGATGAAAATGCAACTGAGAGAGCTCCGGTTATTACAATAATGGGTCACGTTGACCATGGTAAAACTTTACTTTTAAATGCTATCAGAAAAGCAAAAGTGGTAGATACTGAAGCTGGTGGGATTACACAACACATTGGTGCTTATACAATTGAGCAAAATGGCAAGGCTATCACTTTCTTGGATACACCTGGACATGCTGCTTTTAGTTCTATGAGACAGCGCGGTACAGATATTACTGACATAATCATCATAGTTGTTGCGGCCGATGACGGTGTTAAACCACAAACTCTTGAAGTTATTAAGTTAGCAAAAGAATCTGGTGTTCCTGTTATTGTTGCGCTCAACAAAATGGATAAAGAAACAGCAAACCCTGATATGGTTAAAGGTCAAATGGCTGAGCAAGGACTGAATCCAGTTGACTGGGGTGGAGATACTGAGTTTATTCCTGTTTCTGCAAAGACTGGTATGGGTATAGATGATTTACTTGAAAATATCTTGATAACAGCGGATGTTTTAGAACTTCGTGCAAATGAAAATGCAATGGCTAAAGCCGCTGTTGTTGAGAGTTCTATTGAAAAAGGCCGTGGACCGGTTGCAACTGTTATAGTTCAAAATGGTACACTTAAAGTCGGTGATTATGTTGTTTGTGGTAGTGCATATGGTCGTGTTAAAGCACTGATTGATGAACATGCTAAACAGATAAAAAGTTTAAAACCAAGTCATACTGCAGTTGTTGTTGGACTGAATGAAGTCCCATCTTCCGGTGAGATTATGATGGCTATGAGCAGCGATAAAGAAGCTAAAGAATATGCACTTAAAAGACATGAATACGATAGACATAGAGAGCTCTCAAGAAGTACTAAATCTACTTTAGAAGATATGACATCTATGATTGCCGAGGGTAATCTAAAATCTCTTAAAATTGTACTTAAAACAGATGTGCATGGTTCACTTGAAGCTATCAGGTCTTCACTGAATGAACTTAGAAATGAAGAAGTTAAAGTAAATGTAATCTCTTCAGGTGTTGGCGGAATAACAGAAAATGATGTTGAACTTGTTTCTAATACTGATAACTGTGTTTTACTAGGATTTAACGTTCGTCCAACCGGAAGTGTAAAAGCTCTTGCTAAACAAAGAAATGTTGATATTAGAACATACTCTATTATCTATCAGCTTCTTGATGATATTACAGGTATGTTAACTGGAATGATGGCACCGAAGTTTACTGAAATGAATACTGGGCAAGCTGAAGTCAGAGATACGTTTAAATCTCCAAAAGGCGTAGTTGCCGGATGTGTCGTTGTTGAGGGTAAACTTGTTCGCGGCGGTCTTGTTCGCGTTATCCGTGATGGTGTTGTGGCCTACGAAGGTGAGCTTACTTCACTTAAGCGATTTAAAGACGATGTTGAAGAAATCGGTAACGGTTATGAGTGTGGTGTAATTATCAAAGGCTATGATGATGTTATAGTTGGCGATGTTATTGAAACATTCAAAAAAGTTGAGCAAAAAGTATCTCTGTGACCGAAGCTCAAATAAAGTTAAAAAGAACAGAATCAATTCTTCTAGAATTGGTTCCTGAAGCACTTGGCGCTCTTAATGACAAAAGACTTCATGAACTTAATGTGATTGAAGTTAAGTGTTCTCGTGGAAAAAGTGATGCTAAGGTGTATCTTGATCCAGCCTCGTTTAGTGATGAAGAAAAAAAAACTTATATGAGCCTTTTAAAAAAAGCCCGTCCGATTATTGAGACACATTGTTTGAAAGATCAAGGCTGGTACCGTTGTCCGCAATTCACTTTTGAATTTGATGAACAATTGCAAAAGTCGCAAAGTATTGAAGAACTATTTAAGAAGATTGCAGACGAGACTAAACAACAGGAAGATGCATGAGCTTAGAGAGTGATATAAAATCATTAGTAAAGTCAGTTGATTTAGAACTTTACGACACGGCCATAGTTAATGAAAACGACGAAACTATTTATCGGGTTAGTGTTCTTTCTACAAAACTGACTGAAGATGGAAAAAAAGTTGGAGTAAGCATGGATAAATGTGTTGAACTGACACATATGATATCTCCGCTTTTAGATGTTACTCCGCCAGTTTCTGGTGATTACAGACTAGAAGTCGGCAGTCCTGGAATTGAAAGAAAAATCTCAAATATGAGTCAATTTAAAAAGTCTATCGGTGAAAAAGTTTCTATTTTGCAAGTCAATAAAGAGAAGCATAGAGGCAAACTTATAAAAGTTGAAGAAAATAAAATATTTTTAGAAGAAGATGTCGGCGAAGTTGAAATTGACTTCAGTAATATCGCTAAAGCTAAAACTTATTTTGAATGGTAATAAACTCTAACTTTTTTATGAAACAAGCCATAGATGAGGCTTGGAAATATCAAGGGTTAACCTATCCAAATCCGGCAGTAGGGTGTTGTATAGTTGGAGCTAAGAATGAGCTTTTAGCTATAAATGCACATCAAAAAGCCGGTGCTCCACATGCTGAAGTTATGGCACTTAAAGATGCCTACTTTCAGCTAACAAATGACTCAAAAATTTTAAATTTCACAAATTCATCTGACATTCATACTTTTCTTTTAGAAAATCATAATAACTGCTTTAATGACATCTCTTTATATACAACACTGGAACCATGCTCACATGTAGGCAAAACACCGTCTTGTGCATCACTTATATCTGCTTTAGGCATAAAAAAAGTATATGTAGGTTCTCTTGATTTTAATGAAGAAGCTTCACATGGGAATGATAGACTTCTTGCATCAGGAGTTGAAGTTGAAAATGGATTGATGAAACAAGAGTGTGACGCATTATTAAAGCCTTTTAACATGTGGAATAAGAACAATTTTGTTTTTTTTAAATGGGCACAAAGACTCAATGGAACAACTGACAGCGGAGTTATAAGCTCTCTTAAATCAAGAAAAAATGTACATGCCATGAGAGATGTTTGTGATTTGCTTGTAATCGGAGGAAATACTGTTCGAGCTGACAGACCTACTCTTGATGCAAGATTGGTTGATGGAAAATCGCCGGATATTTTGATACTTTCACGTGAAAAAGATTTTGATAAAACGATACCGCTTTTTGATGTGCCTAACAGAAAGGTGATTATCTCGGATGATTTTTCAACATGTGAAGTGTATAAAAATATCATGATTGAAGGAAGTTCAAAGATGTTTGAGTTGACTCGTGATTTGGTTGATTATTATTTATGTTACGCAGCTCCAACTTTTGGCGGTAAAAGCGGATTTGAAAATGTTGATGCTAAATTTGAAATTTTAAATGTACACCAAGAAGAGCCTGATATAATTATGTGGATGAAAAGGATAGATAAAAATGACTAATCAAAGAAAAGAAAAACAAGAAAAAATCGTCTCAATGTTTGATAATATTGCGCCGACATACGACACGGCAAACCGTGTTATGAGTATGGGTGTAGATAAAAGTTGGAGACGAAAAGCTTGTGATTTGGCATACAAATTTTACGGTAAACAATCTCTTGATAAAATTGTAGATGTTGCATGTGGAACTGGCGACATGATGGATTTTTGGAAAAACAGAGCTGAGAAATCCGGTATAAAAATAAGCGAGATTGTTGGGGTTGATCCATCGGTCGGTATGGTTGATGTTGCCCGCAAAAAGTTTCCAAAGTTTAACTATCATATTTCAAAAGCTACTGAAATTCCATTAGAAGACGGCAGTGCAGACATTTTAAGTATCACTTATGGAATCAGAAATGTTGTTGAGCGAGAAGAGGCTCTGAGAGAGTTTAACAGAGTTCTAAAAAAAGACGGGCTTGTAGTTATATTAGAATTTATGAAAAATGAAAACCCGTCTTCAATTGGAAAAGTCAGAGATTTTTATATGAATAAAATACTGCCTAAAGTTGGCGGATTTATCTCTAAAAACTTAGAGGCATATGAATATTTGCCAAATTCTATCGGAGATTTTGCAACAGTGGACGGCATGAAAAAAGAGCTCGAACATGCCGGCTTCGAGATGCTTTATTCAAAAAGTTTTTCCATGGATATCTCCACTTTACTTATTGCCAGAAAAAAATAAAGTTTCATGCAAACACTGAGCGTATCTGCATTAAATGAGCAGATAAAAACTCTCTTAGAAACTACTTTTAACCATGTGTTTGTTGAGGGAGAACTCTCTCGCATCACCTTTCACAACAGCGGACATATCTATTTTACTCTTAAGGATTCTTCTTCAACAATCAGCGCTGTCATGTTTAGAGGCAATGCCTCAAAACTTAAGTTTCAGTTAAAAGAGGGACTCAAAGTAATTTTAAACGGCGCGATAACTCTTTATAAACCTCGCGGCGAGTACCAAATAAACTGTTTCAGTATTGAGCCGGCAGGTCATGGAGCTTTGGCTTTGGCTTATGAGCAGTTAAAACAAAAACTTTCAGCTCAGGGTTATTTTGAGCAATCAATAAAAAAACAGCTTCCAAAATTTCCTTCCCGTATAGCGCTTATAACTTCTGCTACCTCTGCCGCTTTACAAGACATGTTAAGAGTTGCAAATACAAGATATAAACTTTTGGAAATAGATGTTTATGATGTATTGGTTCAAGGGGATAGTGCTGCACAGGCAATCTCAAATGCAATAATAGTAAGTGATGCAAAAGAGTATGACATCATTGTTATAGGTCGCGGTGGTGGAAGCATAGAAGACTTATGGGCATTTAATGAAGAGATTGTTGCAGATGCAATATTTAGAGCAAAAACGCCTATAGTGTCTGCAGTCGGACATGAGATAGACTGGGTGATTAGTGATTTTGTATCAGATTTAAGAGCGCCAACCCCAAGTGCTGCGATGGAGATGATTTTACCTGATACGAATGAACTTTATATGTTCTTGGACTCACTTCAAACACAGCTTTTGCAAACAGTTTCACAAAAAATATTTAACAAGCGCCAAGAGCTAAATCATCTTGTAAGTTCCTACTCTCAACACTCAATTGAGAAAAAATTAACTCAAAAAAAAGAAGAGATAAAACGGCTAAAAGATATTTTCTACCAAACAATTTCTTTTAAATTACAAAACTTTACGAAAGAGTTAGAACATGTAAAGTCAAGATTTCCACATGTTATAAACTCTAATCTAAGTGTTGCCCAAAATCAAGTTCTAAGTCTTCAAAAAATGATAGAATCTAACAATCCAAAGTTTAAAAGTAAGCGTGGATTTGCGCAGGTTTCTCAGCACTCGAAAGTTATTGATATAGCATCTTTAAGTGTTGGTGATATTTTTGAAGCACAGAGTTATGAAGTGAGTATAAGTGCTAAAGTGATCAGTAAAAAGGAAATTTAATATGATCTATCCGATTTTTTTTAATGCAATAGAAGTCATAAAAGTGAAAGACCCTCTATCAAATGTTTTAGGTGCATTTGAAAACGGTGAGTATGAATTTAATTATCTGGATGTTGTAAAATCAGCCGGACATAGTTGCCCGACTGTAGCAGGTGCATATATAATCACATTAAAAGCGCTTGAAGCTTTATATCCAAATGAAAGAGCCGTTAGAGGTAATCTTAAAGTTGAATTCAAAGAGGGTGAAAGTGATGGAGTGGCAGGGGTTATAGGAAATGTAATTTCACAAATAACAGGAGCAACGGATAAAACCGGTTTTAAAGGTTTGAATGGTCAATATGCCCGTCATTCATTGATGCATTTTAATTCAGACATAAACGCATCAGCAAGATTTACAAGAGTGGACAATGGAAAAAGTGTTGATGTAACTTATAACCCATCTTCAGTGATGCCAAATCCAAATATGCAGCCATTAATGGGGAAAATGATGCAAGGTGAAGCATCTTCAGATGAAGTAAAAGAATTCGGTGCTCTTTGGCAAGACAGAGTGCAAAGAATTTTTGAAAATATTGAAAGTGTTGTACAAGTAAAAGAGATTTAGTTTTTACATGCCAAGCTGGCATGTAAAAAAGTTATTTTAAAACTAAGTTTGGAAAATATGTGTTTAATGTAACAGCTGTTGTAGCTGAAAGTTTCTTCATTAATTTATCAAATTTATCCTCTTCATTCCAGACCGGATGAATTACTTTGCTAAGCTCGATAAGCTTTGCTTTTGCATCATAACTTACCCCTAAACTATCAACAAGCCCAACATCTTTAGCTTGACTTGCTGTGAAAATATGAGCATTTGCAAATATGTCTCTGTTCTTAATATCTAATCCTCTGGCCGTTGCAACATCTGAAGTGAACATGTCATAAGTACCTTGAATAACCTTGTTTAATTCATTTATTTCGTATTCTGTCCAAGCTCTATCAGGAGTTCCGATTTTTTTGTATTTTCCAGCCTGAACAGTTTGAGTTTTGACACCAAATTTACTCATAATGCCGCTTAAATCGGCACCTTCCATAATCACACCAATACTTCCAACCATGGAACCGGGATTTACTATGATTTGATCTGCCCAAATACTGGCATAATAGCTTCCGCTTGCAAGAGTTCCTTTAGCATAAACTACAACCGGCTTTTTAGTTTTTAATCTTTTTATAGCATAAGCGACTTCAATAGATGGTGCAACAGCACCGCCGGGTGAATCAACCACAAGTAATACGCCCTTGATTTTATCATTTTTTGCTGCTTCATCTATTTGTTCTACAACTTCTGTGACTTCCATTATCGGACCAACCAAGAATATTTGCTGGAGGTTATTAAGTGTAAAGTCTTTTTCACTTGCCGGTGCAAAAATGAGAAAGAGAATAAGTACAAACACCATAGCCTTAAAATGATTTTGAATATATCCCATAGTAACCGTGATTGGTGAAAATAGTTTTTTTATGAATTGCATTTTTAGCCTTATTAAAATTTAAAAAAATTATATCTAAAATATTGATTACATTTTGAAACAAAGTTGAGACTATCTTGATAAATTGATATATAAATAATGATACTTTTTCTATTGTAAATCTATTCTGTTATAATCATTTCTAATATTTTGTTAAGGTTGTTTACATGAAAAATTTATCCATAAAAGTCCAAGTCCTGAGTTTAATTCTCACTTCTTTATTGATTTTAGGAATATCCACGGCATATAGCTCTGTTACTAAAAGCAAAGAGGCTTTAATGGAAAGTAATTTTTTGAAATTACAAACAGTTAGAAATCTGAAAAAATCTCAAATTGAAGCGTTCTTTTTAAGTAACATAGCAACTCTGAAAGTTTTGTCTAATAGTAATAACGTTGAATATTTAGCGGATGATCTATTTAGGTTAGAAGAAAAAATGGATATTACTCCAGATAAAGAATTTCCAGTAAATGACGAATTGGTCAAAGATACAATTCAACCATATGAGAGATTTTTCAAATCTCTGACAAAAGAATATGGCTATGAAGATATTATGTTGATAGCTGCGAAAAGTGGGCAAGTTATCTATACAGCTGCAAAACAAAAGGATTTTGGAACAAACTTAAAAAATGGACCTTTAAAATCAAGTGCATTAGGTGAGATTTGGGAAACAACAATCAAAAATAAACGTGCAACTTATGTGGATATGAAGCCATATGCTCCAACAAATAATGAACCTATGCTATTTTTGGGAATTCCACTTATCATTGATGATGAAATAAATTCTGTATTGGTTTTAAAAATTGCGGGTTCATCCATAAATAAAGTTATGCAAACTAGAGTCGGGTATGGCGCAACTCAAGAAGATTACCTAGTCGGTAAAGATTATCTTATGAGAAGTGACAGCTATTTAGATCCAAAACAACATACAATAATCAGTTCTTTTTCAAACCCAAAAATGGGATCTATCAACACAGTTCCGGTGAACAATGCATTTAAAAATAAAACAGAAACAGGAATTTTTACCGAATATAATGGTAAAGAAATTTTAAGTGCCTACTCTACAATTAAGGTTGGTGATGATTTAACATGGGCAATATTGTCTGTAATTAATGAGGATGAAGTATTAATCACTCCAAACGAGATCAGAAATTTTATCGTAATAGAAGTGATTTTAATTTTAGTCATAATTGCATTTATCTCATTGTGGATGTTAAACAATAATTTAATTAAACCGCTGAATAATTTTAAAGCCACACTCTTAGATATTGGTCAAACAAAAGATTTGACGAAAAGTTTGGAGTGTGATGCTCCATCAGAGATAGAAGACATGGCGAGAAGTTTTAACAGTTTATTAGCTTCTTTGCAAAGTTTAATTAATACAGCAAAAGAGTCATCTGAGCACAACACTGAAGTTGCTCATAAACTTTCTATGAACGCAAATGAAGTCGGAAAAAATGTTGAATTATCTGCTAAAATAATAGAAGATGCAAGTAATCAATCCAATAAAATCAATAGTGAAATAGCTCAAGCAATCTCAGAAGCTCAAATAAATAAAGAAGAAATTATTAAAGCAAATAACACTTTAAATATTGCAAGAGATGAGATAGTTATACTTACAAAAAGAGTTCATCAGACATCAGAGATTGAGGTAGAATTAGCACATAAAATGGATTTGTTGTCCAGTGAAGCCAGCAATGTTAAAAGCGTGTTAGAAGTTATTGGAGATATTGCAGATCAAACTAATTTACTGGCACTGAATGCTGCAATAGAAGCAGCCCGTGCGGGAGAACATGGTCGTGGTTTTGCCGTTGTTGCAGATGAAGTTAGAAAATTGGCAGAACGAACACAAAAAAGCTTAAGTGAGATCAATGCTACAATCACAGTGATAGTGCAGTCCATACAAGAAGCAAGTGAAAATATGAATACAAATTCTAAACAAATTCAAAATCTTTCAGATATAGCTTTAAATGTAGAAGAAAAAATAAATGCAACTGTAACTATTGTAAACAACGGAACAAATGCAAGTGATAAAACAGTTAAAGATTTTGAGAATACAGGAAAAGCTATTCAAAATATTGCAAATATTGTTGCACAAATTGATAAGCTGTCAATGGAAAATTCAAAAAGTGTGGAAACTATAGCTATAACCGCCGATGATCTTAGTAAAGTAGCTACTGAGTTAAATCATCAGTTAGAAACATTTTATACATAATCTATTGAATTAACTTTCCATTTATATAAATGCTGGAGATATTATATTTATGAAGGATTAGATGAAGAGCTAACTCTTCATTTGGTTCTTTATCTAAATCAATTACCAGCATGTCAGCATTTTTCCCCTCTCTAATCTCTCCTGTATTTATTCCAAGCGCATTTGCAGCATCAATTGTTACACTTCTGATAAGTTTGTTTGCTAACTCTAAGAGCGGAGCATCACTCTGCATAAACAGAGCTATTTTCATCTCTTCAAAAAGGTCTAGTTTATAGTTTGAGCTTAATCCATCAGTAGCAACAATCCATCTTATGTTTTTTTCATCAAGTTTATTTAAATCAAGTACACCATTGCCTAAAAGTCTGTTTGAAATAGGACAGTGAATGACAGTATGCTTATTTTGTGCCAAAACCTGAAGTTCATCCTCGTTTGCTTTTACTACATGTGTAAGAAGTGCATTTGAACCGTTGAAATATTCTAAAAATTCTTTTGAATCACTTACAGTATATTTCTGTTTTAGCAAGTTTTCAAAAAAATCTTTAAAGTCTCCATCACTATTGTCTAACCAGTTTCGTTCAGCTTCACTTTCCATAAAGTGAGCTGTAAGTTTTAAGTTTTCATTTTTTACAATGTCAATGGCTTTTTTGATTAAAATTGGATGAACAGAGTAGGGTGAATGAATTGCAACTGCTGGGTAAAACCCCTCTCTTTTGATAGATTTTGAAGCATCTAAACGAGCCAGAAAATCAGTAAAAAGGGCATCAGCCATAGTCGCCTGAGAACCAATGAGTTCATTGAAAAATACAACATTCTGAGGTGCATGTACACATGCTTCTAAATCCATACCATGTGAACTTACCGCTCCAAAGGTTGTGATTCCATTTGCCAACATGGAATCAATAGCTTTTTTCATACAGCCTAACTCACATCCATTAATGAGTTCTTCCCTATTTTCTATGACACTATAAAGCCAACTCATGAAGTCGCCATAACTAAGTTCTGTTTTATTTGCACTAAATTCTATATGAACATGCGCATTTATGAGTCCTGGCATTAGCAAAGAATTCTCTTTTAAATTTGTAACTTTTGCATGTGGGAATTCCTTTGTCAACACTTCTAATGGAGCAATTTTTTTAATAGTTTTATCAAAAGCTACCGCTAAATTACTAGTTATTTTATCTGACATAAGTATAAAGTGTGGATTTATTATTTGCATATTTCATCTTGTTTAAAATTTAAAATTGATTATACACTCTTTTTTATAACAAAGTATTATGCTGATATAATGGAATAATATGATATATTCCGTTGAATATATACAAACAATCAAAATGCTATATTGGAGATGAGTCATGATAAAATGTGATAAAAAATTTGAAAATCTTGAAGAAGAGCTTGTTAATTTGCCTGAGGTACTTAAAAATAGTCTGCAAAAAGAGATTTTAACTATAAAACAATTAAATAAAAATGGTGAAAAATTCGCTTATGTCTCTAAAAATATATCTGATTTAACTGATGCTGAATATGTGATTTTTTCAGCATATATGAATAGAGATTATCATGATTCTGAATCATTTATTTTTATTGATTCTACTGGCAGGCAGGTATGTACTTTATCCGGCAGAGATACAGATTTGTATGATATGATTAAGAAATGTGATAAATTGGTAGAAACTCACAGCCACGAGTTTTAAATTTTTCACTCTGCGCAACTTTTTTTAATCAATATTTAGATAAAATAAATTCTTAAAAGCTTTCGATAATTAAATAAAAAGGTGAAAAATGAAGATAGTAGTTATTCAAGGTCCAAATTTAAACATGCTGGGTGTTAGAGAACAACACGTTTATGGTCCAATGAAATTGGAACAGATTCATGGTCAAATGAAAGATTTTGCAGAGCAAAATGGTGTTGAGATAGAATTCTTTCAAAGTAATTTAGAAGGTGAAATTGTAGACAAAGTTCAAGAGTGTTACGGTGATGCCAATGGTATTATTATTAATCCGGCAGCATATACACATACTTCTATTGCCATCCGTGATGCAATTTCAGCGGTAAGTCTACCTACTATTGAAGTGCATATCAGTAATATACACCGTCGTGAAGAATTTAGAAAAACAAATATGATAGCACCTGTTTGTTCATCATCTGTTGTTGGTTTTGGCCCATTTGGATATCATTTAGCTATGATTGGTATGCTTCAAATGATGAATGAAATTAAAGCAGCTGAGGAAGCTCAAAAGCAAGCTCCGCAAGCTTAACTATTTTATGTATTTAAAGCGTAAGTTAAATAAAAGTTTAACAACTTTTAAAGGCTTACACTTTGGATATAAATCTAAACAGAAGAGTTTTCATAGATACAGGGCTACTGTTGGAATAGGTGGGAATGTTGGAGATGTGAAGCGAAGATTTGGGCATCTTTTTATAAATTTAAAAAAAGATATAAGAGTTGAGCTTTTGCAAACTTCGTTGATTTTGAAAAATCCTCCTTTTGGTTTTGTAGATCAGGATGATTTTTTTAACTCAATAATAGTTTTACAGGTCAGTATGCAGCCGTTAGTATTTTTAAATTATTTAATGCGCTTAGAAAAAAAATTTGCACGAAAGCGAAGTTTTATGAATGCACCAAGGACTTTAGATTTGGATATTATTTTTTTTGATAACAGAAATATCAAAACACATAAACTTACAGTTCCACATGAGAGTTGGTCTAAGAGAGAAAGTGTTGTTATCCCATTATCGGAACTTCAATTATGAAAATATTAACATTTACAGGTAGAAGTCCTTCAGAGGCACTGAAAAAAGCTAAAATTGAAATTGGCGATGACGGAATGCTTATAGAAACTAGAGAAATCCGGAAAAAAGCATTGGGCAGAGAACCACTTTATGAAATTGTGATAGGCATTGATGAAAAAATGGCTCATAATACGTATAAAAAGCCGACTAAACCTCTAAATCAGCAAAAGCCAATAAAAAATGAGAGTGAAGATGTCCTCTATGATATCTCAAGTGCAGCAAAGCAAATATCAAAAATTGCTGACGTTACAGATCCTTTTTATCAATATGGTGTTCCTCAAAACTCACCTAATACACATGAGCCAAAAGAATTAAAAGAGATAAAATCAGAAATCACAAAACTGGGTGATAAGGTTAAGCTTATACAAAATATGTTTTGGGATGAACGGGCGCCAGATTTGGAAAGTTCTATTCCTGCAGAGTTTGCAGAAATATATAGATTGGCTTCGCAAAGTGGTATGAATAAAGCTCATCTCGACGCGATTATGAAAATAACACTAGAACACATGCCCTTTAAGATGAGAGAAAACTCAGCAACAGTAAAAAGATATTTTCAAACACTTCTTAGAAAGATGATTCCAATTAGAATTGAGACTCCTCCCTCGGTTGGAAATAAAAAAGTACTTATGCTAGTCGGTCCAACTGGAGTCGGAAAAACAACATCTATTGCTAAACTTGCCGCTAGGTACTCTTTTTTAATGCAAAAAAAGCATAAAGTAGGGTTAGTAGTTTTGGATACATATAGAATAGGTGCAGTTGAACAGCTTATGCAGTATGCCAGGATGATGAAACTTGGAATTGAAACAGTTGTTGATCCGCCAGAATTTGCCAGTGCTTTGAATTCTCTTAGATATTGTGATTATATCCTTATAGATACTATGGGTTCTAGTCCTTATGATAAAGGGAAGATAGAAAAAATTTATGAGTGCTTAGAAGCGAATGATACTGAATTTACGGTTGATGTAGTTTTGGTTATGCCAAGTTCCATAAAATATGAGGATTTGAAAGCTACATACGATAATTTTGAAACATTAAATATAGATACCATGATGTTTACGAAGTTGGACGAAACTAGGGGGTTTGGTAATATATTTTCATTAGCTTATGAAACTAAAAAACCAATAAGTTATTTCTCTGTCGGACAGGAAGTTCCGGAAGACTTAGTGTGTGCAAGCAGTGATTTTTTAGTTGATTGTCTGCTTCATGGCTTTAATCGGAGTAAAGTATGATTGGTAATCAAGCGGAGAAACTTGAAGCATTGGTTGCTTCAAATTCTAAAAAAAGATCTAAAAAAACTAGATTTGTTGCCATAACTAGCGGTAAAGGCGGAGTAGGAAAAAGCACTATTAGCTCGAATTTAGCTTATGTATTGTCACAAAGCGGGCTTAATGTAGGCATTTTTGATGCAGATATAGGACTTGCCAATTTAGATGTAATGTTTAATGTTAAAATTAAAAAGAATATTTTACATGTACTAAAAGGTGAGGCAACTGTTTCAGAAATTTTGATTCCAATCACAAGAAATCTTATTTTGATTCCTGGTGAAAGCGGAGATGAAATTTTAAAATACTCTAATATGACACTATTTGAGCGTTTTATGGAAGAGGCTCAGGTTCTAGATAAATTGGACATAATGATTATAGATACAGGAGCAGGGATAGGTGAACATATCCAGATGTTTTTAAATGCAGCAGATGATGTCATAGTAGTTACCGTTCCAGATCCAGCGGCTATAACAGATGCTTACGCAACCATAAAAACAATTGCTTTGCTTCGCAGTGATGTCAGTATGATTATGAACCAGGTTAGAAATGAAAAAGAGGCACTTGCCGTTTTTGGAAAAATTAAAAAAGTTGCTTCAGCTAACATAAAAGAAGAATTAGATTTGACATTGATTGGAAAAATAGATGCAGATGTGAAAGTTTCATCTTCCGTTAAACAAAGAGCTCTTTTTAGCGCAGCCTACCCAGGCTCTCAAGTGCATAAAGATATTGTAGCTATTGCAAACAATATTACTAAAAAATTGGAACGGAATATGCTGGTTACAGCAAGTGAAAGTGGCTTATCCGGACTGTTCAAGCGGTTAATGGAGCATTTTTAAGTTTATGATTTTTGGGGAATATTAATGCTAGGTGAGAACTTTGTATACTTTTTTACAGTTCAAGGATTTTTTATTGGAATTATTTTTGGCATATTAAAATCATTTGATGCTGAAGGTTTATTCGTATATACATTTTTCATAAGCATTTTTTTCTATCTATTTTCCCATATAATCGTTGCATTTTATTTCAGAACTATTACGGGAAAGGCTTATTCTTTTTCAAAAGATTCACATGAAAGGGATTTAGATTTATTTGTTGTAGAAATTAACAGAAGAGAAAGATTAATTGATTCTGTAATTAAAATGACAGATATTGCTATAAAGGCCAACAGTTTAGATGCTCCAGGGAGTAAGAAATGAGTCCACATGTAGCCTATGCGAATGATATCAAACATAAAAAAGATGAACTGGCTATTCAATATTTGCCAGCCGTTAAGGCTATGGCATTTAGACTTAAAGAGAGGCTTCCCAGTTCTATTGACTTTATGGATTTGTCGGCTATTGGTACAGAAGAGCTAATTAAATTATCAAGAAGATATGATGAGACTTTAAACGATTCATTCTGGGGATATGCAAAAAAGAGAGTCTATGGCGCTATGCTTGATTATTTAAGAAGCTTAGATGTTTTAAGCCGTTCAAGCAGAAAGCTGGTTAAAGCAATTGATTATGCCGTCGAAGAGTATCTATTGGTTCATAATGAACAACCCTCAGACGAACAACTAGCAGAAATTTTGTCAGAAGATGTGCTAAAAATTCATGAAGCAAGAATCGCATCAAGTATATATACGGTCATGCCGCTTCATGACCAACTGCATATCGGTGATGAAGGTTCTTCGATTGCAAATATTGAAAAAGAGGAACTGATTGATATAATTAAAAAAGTTTTATCAACTTTTAAAGAGAGAGAACAAATAATAATTCAATTGTATTATTTTGAAGAGTTGACACTCAAAGAAATTAGTGATATATTAAATATTACAGAATCAAGAATTTCTCAAATTCATAAATCAGTAATAGAAAAAATTAAAGAAAATGTGGGAGCATAACTATGGCAGATATACTTTCACAAGAAGAGATTGATGCGTTATTAGACGTCGTAGAAGATGATGGCGACTCTGTTCTTGAAGGTTCTGATGATCATCTTCTCCCTCAAAGACAAGTAACTCTTTACGACTTTAAAAGACCAAACAGGGTTTCAAAAGAGCAACTTCGTGCATTTCGCGGTGTCCATGATAAAATGGCTAGGTCTTTGGCCTCTCAAATATCTTCTATAATGCGCTCAATTGTTGAAATCCAATTTCACTCGGTTGACCAAATGACGTATGGGGAGTTTTTGATGTCTCTTCCTAACCCAACGAGTTTTAATGTCTTTTCTGTAAAGCCTTTAGAAGGGAGCGGAGTTATAGAGATAAATCCATCTATTGCATTTCCTATGTTAGACAGACTTTTAGGCGGAAAAGGTGAACCGTTTGATGCGAATAGAGAATTTTCAGATATAGAACTTAGCCTTTTTGAGACGATTTTAAGAGTCATGATGAGTACTCTCAAAGAAGCTTGGGGACCAGTTATGGAAGTTTACCCAAATATTGAGTCTAAAGAATCAAGCCCTAATGTTGTCCAAATTGTCGCACAAAATGAGATTGTTGTTATGGTCGTTATGGAGATAATCATAGGGCACAGTTCCGGCATGATGAATATATGCTATCCTGTTATCTCATTGGAGCCTATATTGCCACGGCTCGCAAGCCGTGATTTGATGCTAAGTGAAACAAGTTCAAAAAAAAGCAGAAATACAGAACTTCAAGTTTTACTTGGGGGTGCTCAGGTAAATGTTGAAGCTTATCTCGGTGGTGCTGAATTGGCCTTACGTGATATATTAGAATTACAAGTAGGGGACCTTTTAAGACTATCAAGCCCTGCGAATGATATTGTAACCGTTTCTGTAGATGGCAAAGAGCGATTTAAGGGTGAAATAGGATTGAGAAGATTTAGAAAGTCCATCCAGATTACAGAAGTTATAGATACAGAAAAAGATGCTGTTAAACGAGCTTTAGAGAATTTTGAACACTTAAGACGGGATAAAATAACAGGCGTCAAAGATATAATCAATGATGAAACATATAAAGAAGAAGAGGAGTTCGCGGATGACTAATTTTATAAGATTGTTTGAAAATGAGACAGTGGGAACTATTGAAGCGCTCATCGGTCAGGCTCCTAGTATTGAATTAAAAGAGGAGCAAAACCTTAGCATTATCTCAAATATTGTTCCTCCAATTGTCCTGGTTAAATTAAATATCTCCGGAGACGTTGATGCTAAGGCTATGCTGGCTTTACCTTCTAATCTTTCTACAGCATTGTCTGACATGATGATGGGTGAAGAAGCAAGCAATAGAGAAGATGTCTCAGCTGATGATTTAGATGCAACTAAAGAGATAGTATCTAATATTTTTGGTGCAATTGGAAATTCACTCTCAGCTCAAAAAGAACTGCCTGTAGTTTCTTTTAAGATAGAGAGTATTGAATTTGTTGATGATGAGCAAGAGGTTAGTTTAGAAGATTTTTATAAGATGTTTGTTTATAAATTCAATATGGGCGAGTTAAACTCTTTATTAATGTTTATCATGGATGATAAATTACATAGCGCATTTTTCTCAACAAACAAAAATAAAGAAGAAAAATTTATTTCAGAAAATAAATCAACAGTTCCTAAAGAATCCGGCAATGTAAACTTAAATTCCGACGAAATGAATAACATTTCTCTTATTATGGATGTTAAATTGCCGGTTAAAGTAAGAATAGGCAAAAAGAAGATGCTTCTAAAAGATGTTCTTAATATGGATATAGGTTCTGTTATTGAATTAAATCAATTGGCAAATGATCCATTAGATATATTGGTAGATAATCATGTTATTGCTGAGGGAGAAGTTGTTATTGTGGATGGAAACTTCGGTATTCAAATAACAACGATAGGAACAAAAAGAGAGAGACTCGCTCAGCTCAAGGGATAGGATGAAAAATACTACCGAATTAACAAAAAGATATGTCAAAGATATTAAATCTGCTGACATGTGGAGTGTATTTAAAATTCTTGCTGATTTCATAAAAGGATTTGATGAACTTGGAGAGTTGGGACCAACTGTGACAATTTTTGGAAGTGCCAGAGCTGATGAAAACCATCCATATTATAAAGAAGCCCAAAAACTCGGTTCAATGCTTGCAAACAGGGGCTTTAATATTATGACGGGCGGCGGTCCAGGTGTAATGGAAGCAGCAAACAGAGGTGCGATGGAGTCTTCAGATATTGAATCAATTGGTTTAAATATAGATCTTTCATCTGACCAAAAACCAAATAAATATACAACTAAAGGATTGAATTTTGATTACTTTTTTTCTAGAAAAGTGATGTTAGTAAAATATTCTATGGCTTATGTTATTTTTCCCGGCGGATACGGAACGCTTGATGAACTATTTGAAGCTTTAACATTAGTACAAACAAAAAAAGTGAGTGGTGTTAAAATCTTTGTTATCGGTGTTGATTTTTATAAACCTTTATTAGAATTTTTAGAAAATAAACTTTATGCTAATAATATGATTACTCTAAAAGACTTGAAATATATACAACTTACTGATGATTTAGAGAATGTTGTTCGTGAAATAGAAGATTCTTTATTGAATCAGATAAAAGTTTTAGAAGAAGCTGGTTTAAAAGATACAAAATATTATGATTCTTTATCTAGCTTTAGTAAAGATAGATTACAGCCAGAAAATGAATATGAAATATAATAAAAGATTTTAAAATGAATAAGCAAAAAAAAGTTTTAATAGGAATGAGTGGAGGCGTTGATTCCACAATATCTGCGTTGTTATTAAAACAAGAAGGCTATGAAGTGGAAGGTTTGTATATGAAACTTCATTCAAAACCTGGATATCATGAGGTACACCAAGCGAGAGCACAAGCAGCATCTGACTTTGTTGGGATAAAACTGCATGTCATAGATTTACAAGACACTTTTAATGAAAAAGTTTTTCAGCCTTTTATAGACACATATGCTGAGGGTAAAACCCCAAATCCGTGTGCATTATGCAATAGAAATTTGAAGTTTGGTGAGATGGTAAAATTTGCGGACAGTATAGAAGCACAATACATCGCTACTGGTCATTATATAAAAACTGATGGAAGCTACTTTTATGCAGCAGATGATGATACTAAAGATCAAAGTTATTTTCTTTTTTATGTAGAAAAAAGTGTTTTACCAAGATTGCTGTTTCCCTTGGGAAGTAGACAAAAAAGTGATATTAAAAAGATAGCTTCATCTATTGAAGGCTTAGAGGCTTTTGCCTCTCAGGCTGAGTCAAGTGAAATATGTTTTGTTGAAACTACATATACTGATTTACTTAAAGATTTTGTAGATGTAGATAATGTTGGTGAAGTACTGGACAAAGATGGAAATGTTGTTGGTGAGCATAAGGGTTATATGCACTATACGATAGGAAAAAGAAAAGGCTTTACTGTAAAGGGTGCCCATGAACCACATTATGTGTTAAATATAAATGCAAAAACAAATCAAATCGTAGTTGGTAAAAAAGAAGAGTTGGCATGTGAAAGTGTAGTTTTAGATAATCTGAATATGTTTAATGATTCAGTTGAATTTGAAACAAGTGTAAAACTGAGATATAGAACAAAAGCTGTTGCCTGCCATGTAGTAATAAAAGAAAATAAAGCGTATGTAGAATTAAAAGAGAGTGTGTTTGGTGTTGCAACAGGTCAGGCAGCCGTATTTTATGATGATGACAGATTGATAGGCGGCGGTTGGATAGCCGAGGTTTAGCCTAAATAACTACCAACAGAAAACAACTCAAAAAATTCCCTCAAAACTTCTCTAAACA
>CALCGG010000033.1 GCA_937900945.1 uncultured Sulfurimonas sp.
CAGATAAAAGAAAATAATATAAGTTGTCTTGGATAACGTTGTTCTCAGTCCTATGAAAATAACCGCTGTTTAGTTTTATTGCATACTCATCTGCTTCATATAAAACACCAAGACCGTAATGTGTATCTATTTTATAGTTGTTATATTCATCATCCAGGTCATCATTATGCTGCAGCATAATATCTATTGTCAATTCACCTTCATCGAAGGATGAATAAGAAGCTCCTGCACCGGTTGTAAACTGTGGGAAAATGATATCGGTATTTACCGGACTTGAGGTTGTTTGCCTGAGTACGTTTATGGGTAAAAGATTCCAAAAACCGATAGGAGAATTATATTTACCTATTCTCAAGAGATAGTTTTCATCAAAGTTATAATCTACATAGATTCTCTCAATATGAAGTTTAGTATCTCTTTTTATAGATGAAGTCTCACCTTTATAAGTCTGTGAAAAAAAATCTTTATATTCGACTTCAGCCATATAGGAAAATTTACCATAGTCTCCATAGCCAAGTAATGCTATATCATCAAGTCTATACATATTCTCATTACCCATATTTCTATAGTCTAATGAAATATAACCTCCGATGTAGAAGGGTAAGGATGCCACTTGCATCCCTTTTCCCAGTTCGTATGAACTTTCCTCAGCATGCAAAGAAAGTAAGAAGAACAATATAACAATTAGTTTGCGCACAAAAAACCTTTATTATAAATTTGAATATAATAAGGCATTATATTCAAAGATAAATTATTTTCCTCTTATCAATGTACGTTTGGACCGTCATGGCAATCGTAACAAGAAACCATTTGACCTTTTGTGTATGTTTTGGTTTTTCCTTCAATAGTGAGTGTCCTCGCACTAAATGTTTTAGATAAAAATGAACCTCTGTAATCAGCACCGTGACATGTAGCACATTGGGCAGTATTTCCTTCTGCTGCATGTTCATGATCACTCACCCAGCTTTGTCCGACTGTATGCATCCCATGCGGACCTTTATTTGTAGTAGTTGGCATCGTTGTATGGCATGAAGTACACTCTGCAATTGTTCCGCTGTGACCTTGAACATTGATACTTTGTAGATTATCCTCTACATGGCCCGTTGGAAATATCGCATGTGTAGAACCATGACAAGAAGAACATTGTAAATCTCCATGACCTGTACTAAATCTGTATAAGCTCACACCAGCTGCCGGTGTATTTGGATTTGTTGCAAATCTGCCATCTAAAGCAGCTCTCAGGCTTCCGTCTACTAAAGCTGAGTCATATCTCTGTCCATCTTGATGACAAGCTTGACAATTTGGCTCATCTTGCCACCCTTGTCCGCGACCTGTGTTGCCAACATCACTCATAGTCCCATGACAGCTTTGACACTGCATCATTTGATTGCCACTTGCATCTTTTGCATCTCCCATAGCCCCTCTTAAACACTCTGTAGAAGATCCCGGGTGACAGCTATAACATGCTGTACGGTTTGCAGAATCATTTAATTGTGCGCCACTGATTGGGTCTATGACAGAAGCATGTTTTGCATGTATAGATATTGTAAGTGGTTGAGCATTTCCAACACTTGAAGTTCCTAATGCATTTGAACTGTGGCATGAGGCACATAAAATCGGTGTACCGGATTTAGCGGTGTCTAATAAACTTGCCTGATAATTATAACCCTTAGCATTCACTGCGCTTAAGTCACTCGCATTAATAGGGTGCTCTTGATCATGCAATTTTAAGATATTAAGTTTAAAATCTTTGACTGGATCTGTATTGTTTTCCCACCCGGCAGTAGGTTTTGCATCATCAGTTGAAGCACCACTTTCATGACATTTCTTACAATCCATCTCATCACTTACCGGAAGGACGACATCTGCAGTTGCCAAAGTTATTCCCGCTGTGTCTTTTGCTACAACTCTTACCATCGGGTAGTAGTTCGTTGTATTATCGTCATCACGATTTACTATTGGGATTCCAGTCGCTTCGAACCAGTTGAAATCTGGATTATATTTCATATTCTGAGGAGTATGAGATGGTGTTGCATTACCGGTTAAACCAATATTGGCTACGCTTTCAGCTCCCGGGAAAAGAGATGGTAAATAATCCCAAAAATTTGTTTTTGTATCACTTACAGTATTTACATGTCCATTATGATTATATGACTCATAAGTTAATGTTACCCCGGTAGTGATATGTTTATCTGAAGTACCAGTCTTTTGGATTAAATGAGCGTTTAGATTATTGTATGGAGGTAGAATGGTAAATACGGAAAAGTCACTGCCATCCATACAATGCATCCCTAAGTCATTCCATGCTAAAAGTGTGTATGCTCCTGTTGGAGTTGAGTTTGTTGTTGTAGCATTGATTGTAACACTGTCTGCTGCAGATTCCACAGTTCCGTCCTTGACAACAAGTCTGAAAACATAAGATCCGTCTTTATCAGCTATAAATGTAGGCTTGACCGTAGTCTCACTTGAGAGTGCTGCACTGCTTTCACTTGGTCGAGATGTGATATTCCAAGAATAGGTTAAAGGGTCTGAGTCGACATCAGAACTGTGTGAACCGTCGAGTGTCACTGTTACACCTGTCTTTACATTCTGGTCAGCACCTGCGTTTGCTACCGGAGCTGTGTTTGAGCCTGAGTCTGAAGTTGTAGCATTGATTATTACGCGGTCTGGTGCAGAATTTAGCTTTCCATCATTGACAATAAGTGTGATTTCATAAGCTCCGCCTTTATCAGCTGTAAATGTAGGATTGACTGTATTCTCACCTGAGAGTGTTGGACTGCTTTCACCTGGTTTAGAAGTGATACTCCAAGAGTAAGTCAATGTATCTGAATTGGCATCAGAACTTTGTGAACCGTCTAATGTCACTGGTATACCAGTATCGACATTCTGGTCAGGTCCTGCGTTTGCTATCGGAGCTTTGTTTTTCTGGCTTGGTTTTGAACTTCCTCCCCCCTTGTCTGTTGGCGCTTTGCCAGCTGCGTAAAGAAATGTGTTTAGCATTAGTAATGCTAAAAATAGTTTTAGATACTGCATGGAATCCCCTTTTGTGTATTAATATTTTAGTACATTAGAATAGAAAAATGAAGATTTAATGAAGATTTGATATTTAATGAAAAGTTTTGGAGTCTGAAAAGTATTTAAAAATAAAGGCAGGTGCATAAAAAACTTTTATTAAATTTTTGAATATATTGTTTACTTTGTACTCTTAGCACTTTTTACCGTGGCAGTCGCAACTTGAAAAAGTTTTTCTTCTTCTGTTGCTCTCCAGTTTCTTCGTTGCATACAAGCTTTAAATACTCTTTGTCTTAATGAAACATTGTGACTTCTTTGTGCCATAGCATTTGTCGTATTTAGAACTTTAACAGTACCAGAATCTTTATGAGAAGCCTGAACAAGCATTACAGGAACTTGTTTATAAGAATGGACTTGACAATCTAAAGAATCTTTTTTATATTGCTGTTCTGCGATTTTTTTATCTTTTATAGATTTATTTTCAAAAATAACTGTAGATTTATTTTCAAAAATAGCCACTTTACTAGAACATCCAGTTAAAATGGCAATTAACAAAGAACTGATTACAAACTTAAACATCATCCACCCTTCATGATTTTAAATTTATTTCTTTTCTTCAAAAAAATCCTTAGTATTACTTGAAATTGCATTATTCGTTCCACTGTTATTTTATATGTCGAATTGTATCTTATTTATTTTCTTTTTATGGATTTGGACCGTTATGACAATCATAACAAGAAACCATGTGTCCTTTAGCAAATGTCTTAGTACCATGTTCAACGCTTAATGTCCTTGCACTGAATGTTTTAGACAAAACTGAACCTCTGTAATCATTTCCATGGCATGTCTTGCATTGAGCAGCATTTCCATCCGCTACATGTTGATGAGAACTTACCCAGCCTTGCCCGACTGTATGCATTCCATGTGGACCGCCTGTTGTAGTAGATGGCATAGTTGTATGGCATGAAGTACACTCAGCAATTGTTCCGCTATGACCTTGAACGTTTATACTTTGGATATTATCTTCTGCATGAGTACTCGGAAAAATCGCATGGGTAGAACCATGGCAAGAAGAACATTGTAAATCTCCATGCCCAGTGCTAAATCTGTATAAGCTCACACCAGCTGCCGGTGTATTTGGATTTGTTGCAAATCTACTATCTAAGGCAGCTCTCATACTTCCATTGACTAAGGCTGAGTCATATCTTTGACCATTCTGATGACAAACCTGACAATTTGGTTCATCCATCCAACCTATTCGATTTGTATTTCCTACATCGCTCATAGTTCCATGGCAGCTTTGACATTGCATCGTCTGATTTCCACTTGCATCTGTTGCACTTCCCATAGCCCCTCTTAAACACTCTGTTGCAGCACCCGGGTGACAGCTATAGCAAGAATCACGGTTTGTCGAATTGTTGAGTGTCAAGCCATTACTTGGGTCTATAACACCTGCATGTTTAGAGTGTAAAGATGTTGTAAGCGGTTTAGCATTTCCTATACTTGTAGTTGCTAGAGCATTTGAGCTGTGGCATGATGCACATAAAATCGGTGTACCGGATTTTGCAGTATCATATAAACTTGCTTGATAATTATAACCCTTGGCATTCACTGCAGTTAAATCACTCGCATTAATAGGGTGCTCTTCATCATGAAGCTTTAAAATATTAAATTTATAGTCTTTTAAAACATTTGCTTCATTTTCCCATCCGGCAATGGGTCTTGCATCAGGTGAAGCAACGGTACTCGCATGACATTTTGCACAATCCATCTCATCACTTACCGGAAGGACGACATCTGCACTTGCCAAAGTTGTTCCTGCTGTATTTTTTGCTATAACTCTAACCATTGGATAGTAGTTAGTCGCATTATTGTCATCACGATTAACAATAGGAATCCCATCTGCTTCAAACCAGTTATGGGTTGAATTGTATGCCATAGCCTGAGGTGCAGATGAAGGTGCTTTGTTTCCGGTTAATCCAACATCAGCAACACTTGTAGCTCCTGGAAACAGAGATACTAAATAATTCCAAAAGTTAGTTTTTGTACTGCTCTGAGTATATACATGTCCATTGTAAGTGTAAGACTCATAAGTTAGTGTTACACCTGTAGTTATATGTTTGTTTGAATTTTCATCTTTCTTAATCAAGTGAGCATTGAGGTTATTGTAAGGAGGCAAGATAGAAAAAACTGAAAAGTCACTGCCGTCAAAACAGTGCATTCCCAAGTCATTCCATGCTAGAAGGGTGTATGTTCCGCTGGTTGTAGGACTAGTAGTTCCGCCAGTTGTTGCTCCAGAGTTTGTTGCATTTTTTAGAGCTAAGGCTGTTTTGTATTGGTTCATATTGCTTAATGAAGAGCTAAAATGATTTTGGGCATCTGTTGCTGTAACTAGATTTCCTGCACTTACACCTGTATATGATGTCAATTGTGAATCAGTTAATAGAGTAGAAGATTCTGATAAATTAATTGAACTATGATTTGGTAATGTCTGTGAAATATTAATGCCGTTAGAAGGATTATGATCGTCATCTAGTGATTGAAGTATTCTTAAAGTGTTTATTACTTTTGGGTTGTTGATGTCACTAGATGAAGCAGTTGTAAAAGGAGTAACAATTCCAGTTGAGTCAACCTTGGCTGTACCGAGTGTGATATTTCCAATTTTAAAAGTTATATCTTCTCCTGAAGTATAATTAAAATAACCATTACTGTCAGTTATTCCACTATGGGATTTTGAACTATACTTTAGTCCTGAAACATAAGTATCTAAAAATAACCCGGTACTTGTAGTTGTGACCGATACTGTAGTTTCTCCACTACTACTGCTGCCACCTCCTCCTCCACATCCAGTTAGCAATAATATTGCTACAGAAACAGACAAGATAAAAGATTTCATAAAATCCCCTTTATTTTAATATTCCAGAATACTAGAATGCTAAAATGAAGATTTTATGAAGATTTATTAATTTTGTATCCAATCCCTCTAACATTGATTATAAAATCTTTTCTATCTAACTTTTTTCTTAGATTTTTTATATGTACATCTATAATATTGCTGTGTTTAACGGAATAGTTGTCTTTATTGATGTGCTCGCTTAGTTGATATCTGGTAAGAACAATATTTTGGTTTCTCATAAAAAGTTCCAGTAAATCAAATTCTGCTGAGGTCAAGTTGATAAGCGTATCATTTACAAAAACTTCATGCGTAGCAATATTTAAAAGTACATCGCCAATAGATATAAAAGAAGATTTTTCTTTGGAACCTTTTCGTAGAAGAACTCTCATCCGTGCTAAAAGTTCTATGTTTGAATAAGGTTTACAGAGATAATCATCAGCTCCAGAGTCAAGAACTTTAACTCTGTCGTAAATTTCAGAGTTTGCAGATAGCATAAGCACGGCACAGTTTATATCTAAATCTCTTATCTCTTTTAAAAGAACCAGACCATCTCCATCGCCTAAATTCCAGTCAAGCAGTACAAGTGAATAGCTGTTTTTATCAAGATATTCTTTGGCGTCCAAATAACCACCCGCCAAATCACAATTGTATTTTTCACTTTTTAAAAGTTTGATAAGTTGTTTCGCAGTCAGATTGTCATCTTCTACTATTAAAATATTCAAAACCCTTCCTTTATGCGTTATACAAAACTTTTCTTTCCCCGTACATCATACATGTCTTTATATCTAAATGCTATAAGATTTTGCATAATCGCAAATAATATCATAAAGTTTATAAAACTGCTTCCTCCATAACTAAACATGGGCAATGGAACTCCTACAACAGGGGCATATCCCATAGTCATGGAAATGTTGACTCCCATGTAAATAAATATCATAAAAGAGATGGATATAGTAACTACTTTTATAAAATAATCTTTGTTGTAGACACTTAAGCTCATGAGATGAAGTATTAGCATTACATAAATTAAAATAACCCCAAGAGCACCTAAAAAACCTGTGCGCTCTACAAGAAATGCAAAGATAAAATCACTTGTTGCTATTGGCAGAAATTTCATCTGTGTTTGTGTTGCTTCATCTTTTGCCTTGCCCGTGAGTCCGCCTGAACCTATGGCAATCATCGACTGCTGCACATGGTAGGAAGGTTTTTCACTCATAAAGTCCGTAATTCTCGTCCTTTGATAGTCATGTAAAAGAAATTTGTATGATAAGGGTGCAATCAACAATAAGGCAGCAAATATTGTTGCCCATATCTTCCAATAAGTGCCAATGAAAAATAAAACACCGTAACCAATCAGTAAAAGTACTAGAGCAGTACCTAAGTCAGGCTCTTTAACGATAAGAACAAACGGCAGAAGTATATAGAAACTGATTTTGGAAAAATCTTTTATTCTGTACCCAGTTGTAGGAGGCGGATTTTTATGTATAAGATAAGCCAACATAAGGATTAAAGCAGGTTTTACAAATTCTGATGGCTGTATGGTTGCATTTATGAAAGGAATGTCTATCCATCTTTGAGCACCCAATCTTGAATGCCCAAGAAATTCAACAGCAAACAGTAAAGCAATATTAGCCCAATAGATAAATGGAATGATCCAGCTCATCCTGCGTATTGGAAGTAAAAATACAAATACGAATACTATGGAAGCTATTCCGATATAGGCAGTTTGTTTCTGAGCAAGAGCCGGAACAGCTTCTCCTATGAGCCAGTGAGAGATAATCACAAGAGGAATAATCAATAGTATAGAAAAGAAGTCAAATTGTGCTAAAATGCGTCTATCAAATCTCCACAAATTTATAACTCCCAAAAAAAATTATAAAATTGTATCACAAAACAAAGGTATATAAATGAACAATGTAAAAAGCTATGTTTGCTCCGAGGCTGAGCGATTAGATACGTTTTTAGCTCAGGAAATAGGGCAGACTCGCTCACAAGTAGCACAGTTGATTAAACAAGACTGTGTTTATATTGACGATAAAAAGGTAACTAGACCCGGCATAAAGCTAAAGCCTGAGCAAACAGTAAGGGTTGAATTTCCTTTTGCAAAAAAAGAGCCGGCTCTTAAAGTTGACTTTGATGTTGAAGTCCTTTATGAAGATGATGACATCTTAGTCATAAATAAACCAAGCGGAGTGACTGTTCACCCCGCACCAAGCGTTAAAGAAGCTACTTTGGTTGATTGGCTTAAACACAAAGGGATAAGACTCTCAACTATAAGCGGTGAAGAGCGTCATGGGATAGTTCACAGACTCGATAAAGGGACAAGCGGAACTATGGTCATTGCCAAGAACAATGAAGCGCATGAGTTTTTATCACTTCAGCTTCAAGATAAAAGTATGGGTAGATACTATATTGCAGTTGTGTCTCCTCCTATAAAAGATGATATTACAATTGTAGAAAAGAATATTGGCAGGAGTGCATCAAACCGTCTTAAAATGGCATGTACACCAACAGGAAAATATGCAAAGACTATGTTTAAGACTCTTGCCCTTTCAAATGATGAGCATAATCAACTTGTTGCATGTAAGCTTTTTACAGGGAGAACGCATCAGATTCGCGTTCATTTAGAGAGTTTTAACCGTCATATTATCGGCGACCATATTTATGCAATAAGCCCAAAAGAAGAGAAATCGGAACGAATTTTGCTACATGCATACATGATATATTTCATCCATCCATCAACAAAAGAAAAACTCTCATTTGTTGCAAAACTTGATGATGATATGAATAGCTATATAGCAAATAAATTTAATACGGAGCAAATCAATGAAGTTATGGACACTGATTACATTAAGCACAGTTTCACTACTGATAATTAGTGGTTGTGCTGTAAAGCCAACACCAAAAAAAGAGGCTACTGTAGACAGTACTCTGCCTTTAGTTGAATTAACACAGGACGGAACTGTAGTTGATATGAATGCAATTGCCTTTGAATGGAAATCTTTTGAAGATTCGAGAGTTAAAGGTGTTTATGTTTATAAACTTCAGGATAATTCCACCACCACCAGCAGTGATGATTATTACGATACTGTTAATGGTAGATTTACGACTCACTATCTAGACACTAAAGTAAAACCGGCTACACAATACCGTTATTATTTTAAAACATTCAGCGATAAGGCTGAATCTGTAAAAAGTAATATAGCAACTCTAAATACGCTTCCGGTTTTAGAGTCTGTATCTTGGATTCATAGTATCCAAAGTATGCCAAGAAGTGCAAAAATTATATGGAGACCACACTCCAATCAAAAAGTAAAAGCTTACATCATAGAAAGAAAAACATTGGAAGAAAATAAGTGGGAAAAACTCGCTACTGTAAATGGAAGACTTAATGCTGAGTTTATTGATAAAGGATTAAAAGATAACTATGTTTATAAATATTGTATCCGTGCCGTAACTTATGACAATATTATCTCAAATCCTAGTGCCGAGGTTAAGGTTGTTACAAAAGCATTACCGCTTGAGGTTAACAATATTCAAGCTTCTCGAAATTTGCCAAAAGAGATAAAAGTGAGTTGGGATAAATCGTTGGCTAAAGATTTCGCGAAATACAATGTTTATAGATCTGATAAAGCAAATGGAAACTATGAATTAATAGCAAAACTTTTAAATAATTATTTTACAGATAAGATAGACGAAGACGGAAAACAATACTTCTATAGAGTAAGTGCCGTAGATAAAGATGGCTTAGAGAGTAAGCATGATGAAAATTCTATTCAGGGACTTACTCTCGCTAAGCCAAATGCTCCTGTTATTTTAGAAGTAAAATTAGTAAATAGTCAGGTTGTTTTGGTATGGAATAAAGTTGATCCGAGAACTATAAGATATATAGTTTCCAAGCGATATAAAAAAGGTTGGTTTGATGAGCTTACTCAAGACTTTAAAGTATCAGGCACTACGTTTACAGACGCAAATATAGAGCCGGGAGTGACATACTATTATAGACTTTTTGGAATAGATGAAAATTCTATAAAATCAGCGCCAAGCATAGAAGTTGAAGTTGTGTCTCCAAAATCAAAGGTGGGAACTGCTCCAGCCAGCGTGCCGGCAAGTAGAATATCAGAGCCTGTAGATGCTCCGGTAATTATGCCAATAGAAGAAGTTGAAGAAATTATGCCGACACAAGATTTTAATTAAAACGAGAATGAATGCCACACTTACATATAGAAGAGTTTAAAAGTATAGATTTTCCTCAAAGTCAGGATGGAGTTACTTTTAACTTTATGGCAAAAAATGCCAATCATGATGATGAAATATTGATTTCTGCTAGTGTTGAGCAAGATGAATTTTTCTTGCTTGCAAAAGAGGATGAAAAAAGTAAGCTTTTGAAGTCTGATAAACTGAGCAGACCAGCTTCAACTTTTAATGTTCATAAAGCACTTTTGGCATATGCAAAACTCTCAGATATGTCTATACTTTCGTCAAATGTTCCCCTTAACCAAAAAAATATCCATCTTGAAGAGTCAAGCGCACTAAAAGATATAAACTTTTTTGCGCAAAAGTTTCCAGATGCGAAAGAGGTCAGAATAGAAGTCGGATTTGGTTCAGGTCGACATATTCTGCATCAAGCGGCTCATAATCCTGATATTTTATTTATAGGTATAGAGATTCATAGACCTTCCATAGAACAAGTACTCAAACAGATAAGTATTCAAAAATTAGATAACCTGCTTGTGCTTGATTATGATGCAAGGCTTTTTATGGAATTGGTTCCATCCAATATTGTAGGCAAAATTTATGTTCACTTTCCAGTACCATGGGATAAAAAACCACACCGCAGAGTTATATCTACAAGTTTTATAGAAGAAGCAACAAGAGTTTTAAAGGTTGGCGGAAATTTAGAATTAAGAACAGACAGCGAAAAATATTATGCCTACTCTTATGAGACATTTATTGCTTTTAACAAGACCACACTTCAAATAAATAAAAACAGAGATATTGCAATCAGCAGCAAATATGAAGACAGATGGAAAAAAATGGAGAAAAACATTTATGATGTAACCATGATAAATGAAGAAGAATCAGCTGGGCTGGATGTGGAAGGCGACTTTAATTTTTCCGAGATAAAACTCTCGCATGATGAGATTATAAAACTTCACGGCACAACAAAATTTTTTGACGGCGGATTTATCCATTTTGAGAGAGCTTATACTTTAGAAGATGGTGCGATGCTGCGTATCTCTATGGGAAGTTTTGACAGACCTGAACATTTATTTGTTCTAGTTAGAGCAGAAGCATCCTACTTCCCATCAAATCCATTGAAATCTAGGAGCAACCTAAAAGCTCATAAAGTTTTAGATGGATTGTTTCATGGATAAAGTGATAATTGCCAAAGAGATATCTCTTTCCTATTCAAATAATGAAACGATAATCAATAAAGCTAATATTTCCATAAATGCTGGAAGTTTTGTTTTTATCACAGGAGCCAGCGGCAGTGGAAAGTCTACGCTGTTAAAATCCTTTTATGGTGCGCTCAAGCCTAATCAAGGCAGTTTGATGGTAGGTGGCGTAGAGTTAAAAGGCATTTCAACAAAAAAGCTTAATTTTTTAAGACGACATATCGGGATAGTCTTTCAAGATTATAAGCTCGTAAAAGAGTGGACAATTGAAAAAAATATTATGCTGCCGTTGATTATTAACGGATATGACAAAGGTGTTACCAAAGTTCAGGTTGAGACACTACTCAAACATGTAAGACTTAAACACCAGTTTGGAAAATATCCGCTGGAACTTAGCGGTGGAGAACAGCAGCGCGTTGCCATGGCTAGAGCTTTGGCTCATAACCCAATCATGATTTTAGCTGATGAGCCAACCGGCAACCTCGATGATTATTCATCACAACTTATTTGGAACCTTTTGGAGGGTGCAAATACCCAACTAAATACTACTGTTATAGTTGTAACGCATCATATTCCGGAAAGTCTAAAAGTAGATTATAAACATTTCCATATAGAATATGGGAGTATCAATGAAGTCAATTAAAAATCACTTATCATTGGTAATCGCACTCTTAAGTATACTTTTTTCTATGCAAATCTTCATTATTGTTGATAGATCGCTAGATGCATACAAGCAGAACTTAGTTACCAGTTATTCGGTTATTATAGTAAGTCAAAAAAGATTATCCAAAGATGACATTTTTGCTGCAAATAAAATGATTTCAGATATCAAAGAACTTACTCCAGATAATGTCGTAAATAGATTAAATACCGGGATGGACAAAAAAAATATTGACTTTTTAAAACTCACTCTTCCAAAATTTTATAAACTGAGTTTAGAACATTATCCAAGTCCAAAAGAGATAGAAAGCTTAACAAAAGATTTACTCTCAAACAGTTCTATTAAAAAAGTAGAAAACTTTTCACATACGCATGACATAACCTATAAGCTTTTGTTACTTTTTAAAGCTGTTGTATCTGTTTTTGCTATATCAATCTTGATTGTAACCTCACTGCTCATTTTTAAAGAACTTAAAATATGGCAGCTTAAGCATGCAGAGAGAATGAATATTATGGGCTTATTTGGTGCTCCGGTATGGCTTCGTTCAGCAGTTTTATTTAGACTTTCTATTGTAGATGCACTTATCGCAAGTGCAATAGCATTTGGATTGTTTGAGTATTTATCATCCAATGCATTGATATTGGAACAGTTTTCAAATATCGGTATCAGCGTTATGATTTTTGACCCTCTTAACGATTTTATCTTACTTCTGGGCGTATCTCTTGTTCTGTCTATCTTGCTAGCCTCATTCATTGTTTTGGGTCATAAAGAAGAGGTATGATTCGTTTATTTTTGGTTTTAATCCTTAGTATTGTCTTTATTGATGCAAAAGAAGATATTGATAAAAAAATAAAAAAAACAAGCACAACATTGGATTCAATGAGTAAAACATACAGCTCTATTAATAAAAAAATGTCTCAAAATGCAAAATCAATTTTGAAGCAAAAACAAGAGATTGAAATACAGCAGGAGCATCTGAAAAATCTTCAAATAGAACTCGAAGAAAAAAAAGACAGTTATGAAGTCAATATTGCCCAGTTAAAAGATTTCAAAAGCTCACATAAGGTTTTAAAAGAATCTCAAGAAAAGTTAGAAGAAGAACTTGTCTTGACTATTGCAAAAACAGTTTCAATATCTGTAGTTTTAGAAGAAAGTAATGCTGAGGGTGCAGACTCATTGATGGAGCTTGAAGTACTTAAACACATGTTGGGACTCTCAAAAGAAAAGGCAGCTAAATTAAATCAGCAGGTTTTTAATAATTCTAATGTAATAAATAATTTAAATGCTCAGGTACATTCTTTAGAAGCTGCAATTTTAGAGATTGACACAAAAAGACAAGAGTTGCTTGCAATTCAAAAATCAAATAAAAAAGCATTAGAAAAGCTGTTTAAAGATAAAAATTCATACAAGGCAGAGTTGCAAGATATTTTAAACAAACAAGATATTTTGAAAAAAACACTGGCAAAGTTGAGCATTATTAAGATAGACGAAATCAAAAAAGCAAAAGAGCAAAAAGAGAGACAAAGAGCTTTTGCAGAGCAGCAGCAAATAGAACCTGAGAGCAACTTGCCAAAAGTTAAAAAACATGGAAGCAGCTATCAGACTGCAAAAACTACAAAATATAAGGGACCAAAGACTATTGCACCTCTTGATTCTTATACGATAACCAAAAAATATGGTACATACACCGATCCGATTTATGGGATAAAGATATTTAATGAGTCTATCTCTTTAAAACCAAATGAACCAAACGCCAAAGTTAAAACGGTATTTAATGGCAAGGTTATATACGCTGACAAAACAGCAGTTTTAGACAATATTGTTATCATAGAAAATAGTGATGGAATTCATACAATTTATGCAAATCTATCTCAAATATCACCAAACATAAAAACTGGCAAGAAGATTAAAAAAGGGTATACAATAGGTCGTGTGAGCAATGAGTTAATCTTCGAAGTTACTCATAAATCGGATCATATAAATCCAATACATTTATTTCAATAACTATAGCCATAAATAAGTTTTATAGACATTTAGATATAATCACAAAAAAAATTAAGTAGAGCAAAATATGAACTTTATAGAAACTCGCGGCAATGATGAAACCAGACCTAAAACTGTAACTTTTTCTCAGGCTATTCTAGATCCAATCGCTTCATTTGGTGGGCTTTATGTTCCACAGACACTTCCAGAGTTAGGTGAAGAGTTTTTAAACAAGCATTTAAAATCTTCATACAAAGAGTTAGCCTCGGATATGCTGTCCCGCTTTGGGATAGATATAGAACAAAGCGTTATTGATGAAGCGCTTGCTTTGTATGATAATTTTGATGATTCCTCTAATCCGGTTCCTGTTGTAAAGGTAAAAGAAAATCTCTATGTGAGTGAACTTTACCATGGTCCAACCCGTGCATTTAAGGACATGGCTCTTCAGCCTTTTGGTGTTGTTTTATCTTCGATTGCCCAAAAAAAGAATGAAAACTATCTCATTCTTGCTGCAACAAGCGGCGATACAGGTCCAGCAGCCTTGGAGACGTTCAAAAACCGTGCAAATGTTCGAGTTGCCTGTCTTTATCCTGATGGAGGAACGAGTGATGTTCAAAGACTTCAAATGGTTACAGAAGATGCCCAAAACTTAAAAGTTATTGGTATAAACGGCGTTTTTGATGACGCTCAAGCTGCCCTAAAAAGACTTCTGGCTTCAAAAAGTTTCAAGTCAGCTCTAAAAGAAAAAAATGTTTCTCTCTCTGCTGCAAACTCTGTAAATTTTGGAAGGATTATCTTTCAAATCATGTATCATATCCACAGTTATTTGGAACTGGTTCGTCAAAATGCCATAACAATGGGGGAGAAGGTTTACCTCAATGTTCCAAGCGGAAATTTTGGCAATGCTCTTGGCGGCTACTATGCTTTTAAAATGGGACTTCCTGTTGAAAAAATAATCATATCTTCAAATGAAAATAATGTTTTAACAAGACTATTTATAACCGGTAAATATGATATAAAAGGGGAGAGTGTAATCGGTACAACATCTCCGGCTATGGATATTTTAAAATCATCCAATGTTGAAAGAGTTTTATATGATATGTTTGGAGATGTCAGAACAAAAGAACTTATGGATGATTTAGAAGTTAAACATGCATATACATTAACTCCTGATGAATTGTCAAAACTCCAAGAAATTTTCGATGCTGATTATTGTAACGGAGATGAAGGTAAAAAATACATTAAAGATACATTTACAAAGTATGGTTATTTAATGGACCCGCATACTGCTACATGTTTCAAATCATACGAGACATGTTCAAACCCTGAAATAAAAACTATCGTTTATTCAACAGCAGAGTGGACAAAATTTTCCCCAGTGATTGCAAATGCTTTAACGGGTGAAGTTGATGCACAGGATATCGTAGCCTTGGAGTCCATTTCAAAAGAAGCAAACCTTGAAATCCCCGCCATGGTAAAAGGGCTGTTTAGTAAAAAGATAGTTCAAGATACGATTATAGAAAAAGAAGATATTGAAAAAGAGATATTGAAGTTTTTGTAACATGCCAAGTTTTTCTGGCATGTTAATTGATTAGTTTGCTGCTGCTTTTGTTTTAGTTTCTGTTTTTATTTCTGCTTTTTCTTTTTCTTCCACAAATTTTTCAGTATGTTTTTTATCAACTTTTGGAAATGGGAAGAAAGGCTTAAACACCTTACTGCTCACAGCTTTCGCCCGATTCAAAGCATCCATCTTATCTAATGATTTCTTGGCAAATTTGCCAAATAGTGGCATTTTAGTTGTTAGCGCATAAGTAATGTCCAGCATCCTATCCATAATATGTGTGTTGTCATTTGCTTGTGCTTCAGTAAACTTTTCTTTAATTGTTTCTTTGTTCATAGATTATCCATTTGTATATAAAATATTAGCATGTTTATAGCATGCTAGAAGTTCATTATATAACTTAATTACTTAAAGCTCAGTCGCTTTTTTGTAAGCTTTTTCAATTGCACTCATGCAAGAATTTCTAACATTGCCATGTTCCAGCGCAGCATAACCGGCTGCGGTTGTGCCTCCAGGGCTCATGACTCCATCTTTGAGCAGTGCAGGGTGGATATCTTGTATCAACTCTCCAAAACCGCTAAAAAGACCTCTCATGATAGCCATGGCATCATCTCTTTTAAGACCTTGTTTTACCGCTCCATCTGTAAGTGCTTCAGCTATAAGTGCCAGATAAGCAGGTCCGCTTCCGGCAAGTGCTGTAGCGATATCTATCTCTTTTTCGCTTGAGAGCCATTTTGTAGTTCCGATAGCGCCTAAGAGTTCTTCAGCTTCAGCTTTAAACTCAATATCACCGGTGAGGGTAGTCATAGATTTACCAACACTTGCAGCAAGATTTGGCATAGTTCTCACCACTGCATGTGGCTTGAGATTTGTTCTGAGTTTTTCAACGGATGTTCCGGCTAACACTGAAAAGATAACTCTAGCGCTTCCTTTTATGACTTTTGAGACTTCTTCAACATTTGCAGGTTTGACACAAAAAAGTATACTCTTGCCCGTTGTATCAAATCCGTTCAGTAAATACTTTTCTATGTTTACTCCAAGAGCTTTTTCAAAGTTATCAAGCTTTTCCAAATCTCTTCCGACTACTTCGATTTTATACTTATCTTTTAAGCCTTTAGCAATGCTAAGCGCCATATTCCCATTTCCGATAAAAGTGATAGTTTTCATAGTAGTCCTAATTTTTTTATGATAGTATAACATAACCACCTATTTACTGTGCTTTAAGCATCAACCATACCCTCTTATTTCAACTTCTAAGTATTTTGAACAAATAGATTTCGTATTTATAAATTGCATCGAGAAATTATTGAATGAATATTATAATTTTAATTTTATATACTTAGTGCTACTATTAGAAAAAGCTATATAAAGTTCTGTAAAAGAAGGTGTATAGATGAACGGTAATATTCATAGTCTCCCAATAGATTTAATCCCAATAAGTATTGCACTATACAAGGTGGATGATGGTGATTTTATTTTTATTGATTTAAATATTATGGCTCAAGAGACAGAGAAAATATCAAAAGAAGAGTTGCTTGGACGAAAGGTAACTGAAGTTTTTCCCGGTATTATAAAGATGGGATTGCTTGATGTATTTAAACGGGTTTATGAGTCTGGAGAAAGTGAAGTATTTGATATCACGCGCTATAAGGATAAACGCATATCTGGTTGGCGTAAAAATACAGTTACTAAATTAGATGAAAATACAATAATGGCAGCATATGAAGATGTTAGTCTCGTCAAAAACCTTAAGATGCAAGTCGATAAAACAATTAAACAGTTAAAAAAATCAACAAATGAACTTCAGACCAGAACATTAGATTTACAAAAGGCTCAAAGTCTTGCCAAGATAGGCTCTTGGAGATATGAGATTGATAAAGATATTCTTACATGGAGTGATGAAACATATATTATTTTTCAAATAGATAAGAAAAAACATCCAATAAAAAAATTAAATGATTTTTTCAAAAGAGTTGATCCTGACTACATAGAAATTGTTAATCAAGAGTATACTAAGCATTTAAAAGATGGTACACCTTATGATATAACCCATGAGCTTATATTAGAAGATGGTACGTTAAAATGGATACAAGAGAAATGTGAGACAATCTATGATGATGGTGGTAACCCTGTTGAGTCTCATGGAATTTTACAAGATATAACTCAACAGAAAGAACTTCAAATAGAGTTGCTAAAAGATAAAAAACTTTTAGAAAATGCTGAAGAACTTGCTCATATTGGAAGTTGGGAATGGAATATTGAGGAGAACTCTGTTGTTTGGTCAGATGAAGTCTTTAGAATATTTGGTGAAGCACCTCAATCATTTCAACCAACATTTGAACTCTTTATTTCTTATCTTCCAGAAGATGCTGCATCTGTTGTTAAAAAAGAGATCGAAAATTCTTTAAAAACTAAAAAACAATATAAAATTTTTCATGAAATAATAAGAACAGACACCTCAAAAAGATATCTCCAAGAGATAGCTACACCATTTTATAATTCAAAATATGAGCCTATATCTATGTCTGGTACAGTTCTAGATATGACAGATATTCATAATGCGAAACTTGAACTGGAAAAAAAAACTAAAGAGCTAGAAAAGATTTTTAATGTCAATCCAAATATTACAATTTTAACAGATGGCGAAAATTTGATAGATGCCAATGATAAGTTCTTTCAATTCACTGGGTTTAACAATTTGAATGATTTTAAGAAAAAGCATAAGTGTATCTGTGATCTATTTGAAGATTACAGTGGTTATATCCAAGCAAAGATGAATGGAAAAGATTGGGTCTCATATGTTATAGAGCATAATGAACAAGTACATAAGGCCCTTATAAAGAAAAACGGTTGTGAGTATATTTTTTCTATTCATGCAGATAGTTTCATCTTCGATAATAATCAGAGGAATATAGTAGTATTAGAGGATATATCAAAACTCGAACAATCGGCACATACAGACTTTCTAACAGGTCTTCATAACAGAAAAAAGATGGATGCTTTACTGATGGACTTACGCCATAACTTCATTCGTTATAATAGAAGTTTTTCAGTAATAATGCTTGACATTGACTACTTCAAAGTCGTTAATGATACATATGGACATGATGTTGGTGACTATGTGCTTCAAGAAATAGCAAAGATATTAAAGCTACATACAAGAGAGATAGATTTTGTCGGCAGGTGGGGTGGTGAAGAGTTTTTAATAGTATGTCCTGAAACTTCAATGGATGGGGCATATCAATTAGCTGAAAATATTAGAGTAGCTATAGAAAATCATAACTTTAATAACATTGAAAAAATGACAGCAAGTTTTGGAGTAGATAGTTTTAGAGTAAATATGAATATTGAAGATGTAATAAAAGGCGCTGATGAAGCACTCTATAAAGCTAAAAACAGTGGAAGAAATAGAGTCGTTTTATAAAGATATAGGTAAAGAAAAATTGCTTATTTATAAACCATTAGTTTCTTAATTTTGATTTACTATGAATTTTTAAAGGGTAAGAATGAAATATATTATAGATATGATAGACGATATGCGTGAGAATATACAGAACTCCAAAGACTATACACTTTTGGCTATGCTTCTAAAAGAAGAGAGTCCAGAGAACTTCAAAAATGCCGGTGAAAAAGTTATTACCTCTTTACATGTAGACCATGGCGCTAAACAGTTACAGCTAGGATTTGTGGATGAGAATGCCACGACCAAAGAATTGTTGGAATATGTAGATTCTTTAGAGATGAACGCGATGATGTACGAAGTAATGGTGAAAATCTCAGATGAGCATCCTCTTATGAATGTTATCGGATTTGGTGAAAATCATGAACAAAAACAGTACACTTTTTTTGTGACGGTCTGAGTTACCAAAGAGTTACTATGGCAAGGGTAATAATATTAAGCGGAGCAGGGATAAGTGCGGAATCTGGCATAAGTACATTTAGAGAAAATGACGGACTTTGGGAAGAGTATGATGTAGCAGTTGTATGCAATTATGACAGCCTGCAAAATAACGAAAAGCTTACAGTTGAGTTTTATGATAAAAGAAGAGCTGAACTCAAAGATAAAAAGCCTAATCATGCGCACAAAGTGATTGCAAAATTAAAAGAAAAATACAAAGACGATATAGCAGTAATAACTCAAAATGTAGATAACCTTTTTGAAAAAGCGGGCATATCTCACACTGATCTCATCCATTTACACGGCTTTATGACCGAAGTAAGATGTCAAAATGAGCAATGCAATCTTATATTTGATATAGGCTATAAAAATCAGAAAGATGCTTTTAATGGCAAGTGCCCGACATGTAGCGTAAAACTTAGACCAAATATAGTCTTTTTCGGTGAGAGCGCACCAAAATACGCGGAGCTCTACAAAGAACTTAATGATTGCGAGCTCTTTGTAGTTATAGGAACCAGCGGCTATGTCATCAATACGGATAGTCTTGTAGTATATGCAGAAAGTAGCATTTTAAACAATCTTGAACCCAGTGAAGCGATATATGATGCTTTATACTCTAAAGTGCTGTATAAACCTGCAACCCGGGCAATTGATGAGATTGCTGAGGATATTCAAGAGTTCTTAAACAGATAGTACAACATTTATTCTACAAACCCATTCCAAAGACCATCAAAAAAATTGCTGGCATTTTCTCCGAGTGTTTGTGTGCGGTATCCACCTTCTTGAACGACAACTGTTTGTATTTTAAGTGCTCCGATAAGACGACCTATCTCTTTGAAATCTTCTGGTTCATGAGACCATGTACCGGTTGGATCGGCTTTTGCGGTATCTAGTCCTAAAGAGATAACAAGATAGGATGGCTTAAACCCAGTGATTTGCTTTAATGCTGCGATAAGTGTGCGGCGATACTGCTCTGGTGAAGTCTCTTCCGGCAGTGGATAATTGATGTTAAATCCTTCTCCGTCTTTTTCTCCCCGTTCATCTTTAAATCCTGCAAAGTGCGGGTATGCAAAGCGCGGATCACCATGGATAGAGATGGTTAAAACATCTTTGCGTTCATAAAAAATATCCTGCGTTCCATTTCCATGGTGAAAGTCCACATCTAAAATAGCGACTTTTCCAAATCCGCTCAGATGATGCGCAGCAACCCCAGCAGAGTTGAAATAGCAAAAGCCGCCTAAGGTTCGGCGCTCTGCATGATGACCAGGCGGTCGAACAAGCGCATACGATAAATGAGCACCATTGAGCACAGCATCAGCCGCAGTCACTGCACAATCAACTGCTCCTCTTGCAGCTTTATAGGCATTGGAGTTCAGAGGAGTGAATGTGTCGAGGGCATAATATCCGATTCTGAGCTCCACATCTTTTGGCGGTCGTTTAAGATTTCTTAGAGGAAAAACAACAGAATAGATAGATTTTCCAGGCTCAATAATCTCACATGCACGACGAAGATAATCAACATACTCCCCTAAATGTACCTGTTTGAGAAGTTTATCGCTTGAGCGTTTTGGTTGTACTCTTAAAAAAAGCCCTGTTTTTTCAAGTGCTTCGAGTATGATAGGAAGTCTCACAGGGGCTTCAACATAGCCTAAATCCTGTACATGATGGATATCATGTCCCTCGTTTACAACCAAAGTGATTTTTTCTCTATCTTTAAGAGCTACTTTAAAGATAGAAGGTTTTCGCACATATTTTGGTGCTCGACATTTCAAATACTCATCTTTGAAAGAGCGAACAACTTCATCTATCTGTGATTTTGAAATCAACTCTCCATACTTTCTCTCCAAAATGGTTCTTACGATTTTATGTCCCAATTTTAAATCGATGGGCTGATTTTCTCCAAGATTATCCATCATGAGATAGTAAAGGTCTTGATCTCCTTTGTTCACCGGAGATGAGTAAACATTGTTAATAATTGGATACACGCCGTACTTTTCATAAAATTTCATTCGCGCAATATTTTGCTTGAGTATAGTTTCATTCGTGATGATAGAAGCATCATCAATGGCACACTCAAAAAATAGCCCTTTCACACCAAGGAGTAAACACTCTTCGCGTATATACTCATACAATGCGCTTCCAATCCCGCCGCCAGTTTTTCCAGGTGCTGTTGATATAAGTTCAAGGTAAGCGATTTTTGTATCTGGCATGTGAAGAAGCATCGCAAAAGCTTTTACCTTTCCAAGACTGTTTTCCACAACAAATAAAATAGAGCGGTATTTATATTTCATCGGGTCATTTAACTGCAGAGAAAGTTTCTCAAGCTCCTTCTTGCCAGCCAAAGGAAACTGTTTTGTTAGTATCTCACGTACCTGTTTAATTGTATCATTATTGGCAATCGAAGTATCATCAAGGATTTTTCTTATTCTAAACATAGAGCCTCATTTTCTATATAAAATACGCCATTGTAACTTAAATCTCTTTAACAAATATTTCTATTATGCAAGAAGTCTATTGCTACTTTTTAACCCGAATTATGTGTGTAAATTATTGGTCAATATGGCCTGATTTTAGGAAGTTTTCAATTATGTTGAAATGTCGTATAAAATGTATGTAACCCAAGTTATGGTAACATGGTGCTTAAGAAATCGATATTTTGTATTGATGACAAAAGGAAAGATTTGAAAAGAATTGTAATAAAAGTCGGGAGTGCGGTGTTAACTCATAAAAATAAAATAGCTAAAGAGAGGATGTTGAATTTAGTTTATTTTATAGCAAAACTTAAAAAAGAGTACGATGTAGTACTCGTTACTTCGGGTGCAGTAGCTGCCGGATATTCAGCTCTAAAACTTGACAAAAGTAAGGACATAGGAAAAAAAGCGCTTGCTGCGGCTGGACAGCCAATCCTCATGACAAGTTATAAAAAGAAATTTGATATGTTTGAAATAGACACAGCTCAGATATTGCTCACTGAGGATGATTTTGATTCCAGAAAAAGAACAAAAATGTTTCAGGATATTATTGATGCGCATTTAGCTCATGATATTTTACCGATTGTGAATGAAAATGATATAACATCCACTCCTGAACAACTTTTTGGAGATAATGATCAACTCTCAGCTAATGTGGCACATGCAGTGAAGGCAGATTTACTGATAATATTAAGTGACATCGACGGGTATTATGATAAAAATCCGCAAGAATTTCCAGATGCAAAAATATATAAAGTGTTACATGAATTGCCAGAAGGTGTACTTGATGATGAGTCAACACCGAACGACCCTTTTGCTACAGGTGGAATAGTCACAAAATTAAAAGCAGCAGCCTTTATGATGAAATATGGAAGAAAAATGTTTTTGACAAATGGGTTTGATTTATCCGCTGCCGAATCATTTCTTTTAGAAAAGAAGCATACCTTGGGTACCTTGTTTGAGCCAAAGATAGAGAAGGAAAAGGAAAAGTAACATGGAAAAATTTTTACAAGAAGCAAAATCTGCGAGTAGAGTTTTATCTACAATAAGCGGAGCAGAAAAAAATAGAATTTTAAAAGAGATGGCAAACGCTTTACGTGCAAATACAATGGATTTGCTTGAAGCAAATGCACAAGACATGTTGGACGCGGATACAAACAACTTAAGTCCGGCACTCAAAGACAGGCTTCTTTTAGATGAAAAACGGATAGATGCGATGGCCGTTGCGATTGAAGAGATTGCAGCACTCAAAGAGCCTGTCGGCAGAATTTTAGATGGCTGGGTTACAGAAGATGGCTTAAAAATTGAAAAAGTTTCCATCCCTATCGGTGTGATAGGCATCATCTATGAATCTCGTCCAAATGTTACGAGTGACACAGCGGCATTATGTTTTAAAAGCTCAAATGTTTGTGTGCTCAAAGGCGGAAAAGAAGCAGAATATTCAAATAGAGCTATAGCTGAAGTTTTAAAAAATATTTTGATAAGAAATGATTTACCATCTTCGTTAATCTCGCTTATCCCTGATTCTTCAAGAGAAGGCGTAGCAAAACTGATTAAAATGGATAAATATGTGGATTTGATTATCCCTCGCGGCGGAGCAGGGCTTATAAAATATGTAAGTGAAAATGCAACGGTAAGTGTCGTCAAACATGACAAAGGACAGTGCCATACCTATATAGATAAAGATGCAAAAATTGACAATGCAATTGCCATTGCTCTAAACGCAAAGGTTCAGAGACCAGGTGTTTGTAATGCCATGGAGACTTTACTTGTCGACAGTGCCATCGCAGAAAAAACATTGCCGCTTTTAAAAGTGGAGTTTGACAAAGCGCATACATTTTTGAAGGGATGTACAAATACTCAGCATATTATTCCGGTTGCTCATGCAAGTGATGAAGATTATGATACTGAATACTTGGCTAACATCTTAAATATTAAAGTTGTCAATGGAGTGGAAGGTGCGATCGAACATATAGTAAGATTTAGTTCAGGTCACTCTGAAGCTATCATAACAGAAAATATAAGCGCGGCAGAACAATTTCTAAATGCCATAGATGCAGCCTGTGTTTATGTCAATGCTTCAACCAGATTTACGGACGGCGGAGCTTTTGGTTTTGGTGCGGAAGTTGGCATCAGCACAAACAAATTACACGCCCGTGGACCGATGGGAATCGAAGGTCTGACTACTTATAAATTTAAGGTTTATGGAAGCGGACAGATTCGATAAATAAATGATAATCTTAATTATTTTAGGCAGAATGTTTAATTAAGACAATTTTTGTCTTAATTAAACTATACTGACACTAAAGAAGATAATTAAGGAGTTACCATGTCACAAAATCAAGTCGATAAGATTCTTGCTCAAGATTATAAACTAGGGTTTACAGTCGATGTTGAATCAGATACAGCACCTCCTGGCTTAAATGATGATGTGCTTAGATTTATCTCTCTCAAAAAAGATGAACCTCAGTGGATGACAGATATACGCATCATAGCTCTGCATAAATGGGAAAAAATGAAAGAGCCCCATTGGGCACAACTGCATTATAAACCGATTGACTATCAAAGCATCTCTTATTTTTCAGCTCCCAAAAAAGCACCTAACTCTCTTGATGAAGTGGATGAAAAAATTCTCGAAGCGTATGCAAAACTCGGTATTCCTCTTGAAGAGCAAAAGATGCTTCAAGGGATTGCGATTGACGCTGTTTTTGATTCTGTTTCAGTCAAGACTACTTACTCTGAAGCACTCAAAGAAAAAGGGATTATTTTTTGTTCTATCTCTGAAGCGATGAGGGATCATCCGGAACTTGTTCAAGAGTATATGTTCTCTGTAGTTCCTATGACAGACAATTATTATGCGGCACTCAATTCCGCTGTTTTCACAGATGGAACATTTGTGTATATCCCAAAGGGTGTACGATGCCCGATGGAACTCTCAACATACTTTCGTATCAATGCCAAAAACACAGGACAGTTTGAGCGTACTTTGATTATCGCAGATGAGGGAAGTTATGTATCTTATAATGAGGGATGTTCAGCACCACAGCGTGATGAAAATCAGCTTCATGCGGCAGTTGTAGAACTCATAGCCAAAAAGAATGCAGAGATAAAATATTCCACGATTCAAAACTGGTATCCCGGCGATGAAGAGGGCAAAGGCGGGATTTACAACTTTGTTACAAAGCGGGGACTTTGTGAAGGGGAAAATTCAAAAATTTCTTGGACACAGGTTGAGACCGGCTCTTCGATTACTTGGAAATACCCGAGCTGTATCCTTAAAGGGGATAATTCTGTAGGGGAATTTTATTCTGTTGCAGTCACATCCAAAGCGCAGCAGGCAGATACTGGAACGAAGATGATCCATCTTGGTAAAAATACCCGCTCAACTATAGTTTCTAAAGGTATCTCTGCCATGAAGGGGCAAAATAGCTATCGAGGATTGGTTAAAGTTGGTCCAAATGCATCAGGAGCACGCAATTTCAGTCAGTGTGACAGTCTGCTTATAGGTTCTACATGTGGGGCACATACTTTTCCTTATCTGGAATCTCAAAATGCACAAGGTCAGATAGAACATGAGGCAACGACTTCGAAAATAAGCGATGAGCAGCTCTTTTATCTCCGCCAGCGCGGTATCAGTGAAGAAAATGCTGTTTCGATGATAGTCCATGGCTTCTGTAAAGAAGTTTTTGCACAGCTGCCTATGGAGTTTGCTGTTGAAGCAAAAGAACTTTTAAATTTAACGCTTGAAGGAAGTGTAGGATGATGAACATTAAAAATATACATGCAAAAATCGGTGATAAAGTTATACTCAAAGGCTTAAATCTTGAGCTTGAAAAAGGGAAAGTCCATGCTATTATGGGTCCAAACGGTGCTGGAAAATCAACACTTTCCAAGGCGATAGTTGGGCATTATGATGTAGAAGTAAC
>CALCGG010000034.1 GCA_937900945.1 uncultured Sulfurimonas sp.
ATGCTAAGTTTTCTTCTTTTGCTAATTTTTCTAGAACAACATGTTCTTTTATAAAATCGTAATTATCTATAATAGAAAGCTCATAAACACCAGCTCTTATTTGCTGCACTATAAATCTCACAAGTCTATCCATGGTCATAAAACCTGATAGAGTGATATCCCTTAGTATAAGATTTGGACTTATTCCCTGTGCTAATAATCTATCAACTTGCCTTTGCATAATCGAGCCATTTGCAAGTAAATCTTCTGTTATCCTGTCCAAAATCATTCCTACCAGTACATATGCTGTTGAATTAGTTTTTTATCATAAAATTTTTCTATTATGATTTTATTTAATTTATTATGCTTTTCTAAATAGAGTTTATAGCTTATTCTGTTGTCATTTTTATCTGTAAAAATATAAAAATCATTTTTTGTGTTTTTAGCTTGTTCGGCATATAAATCAAACACTGTCGAAAGTATAAAGTTTGTTGTCGGTAAATTGAGTGACGATAAATCATACCCGTCCAATAAAGCATGATAAAGCAATCTTTTTTGCATAAGTATAACAGAAAAATATGCTGAATTTGCACGAGCTTCAGGAGAAAATTTCAAAATAGTTATAGGAATGGCTAATCTGTTAATATGATCGGATTCTAGACAAGATAAAGCATAGATAGATACAAACTCTTCATCTCGCCTATTGTCTTTAAGGTTAGCTAAACCAAAATTACATGCATTTTCATATTTTTCATTTTTATATAAATTAAGCAGATCTTCTTTGCTGTTCGCATATAAGCTAAGCGTTAGTAAAAAAAGTAAAAATATTTTCATTTAAATTTTCCTGATATAATATTAGATAATAATATCTCTGCTCTGCTTGAATTTGAATATTCAACATATTGTTTTAATACTTCTACAGCTTTATCTTTTTTATTTAACTTAACAAGAGATTTTGAAAAGATTATCCAGCTCTCTTCGATGTCTTTATTTAATTGATTTGTAATCAAAGCATAATTATAAGCTTGATTAAAGTTGCCAATTTCATAATATTTTTTAGCAATAAATAAACTAAGAGCTGGATTGTTATTAGTTTTAAATCTTTTTATAACAAGATTTATATCATTACTTGTATTTTGTTTATTGATTTGAAGACTTACATTTTCTTCTACCGGAATTTTTTCTATAATTGGTTCAGGGTTAATTTTAACCTCAATAATTTTTTCTATAATTGGTTCAGGTTTAACTTCAATAATTTTTTCTTTAATAATCTTTTTTTTACTTGTCTCTGGCTTATTGATTACAACATTGTCTATAAAATTTAAAGATGGCTGCAGAACGACTTTTTGAATGTCATTTTTTATCTTAGGTATATCTACAGGTGCAGTTGTTGGCACTTTGTCTGCTATTTTTACATACGTTTCATGAGTTTCAAATTTCTTCACCTCTTTTTTTTCAATAGATACTTTATTTTTAAGAGAATTGTCATTATAAAATAAAAATAATAAAAGTGAAGACGTCAATAGAATAAGAATAGTGATTATGAGATACGGAGTATATGATTTTATTTTATATACAAACCATCTTTTTTCTAATTCATTTATATTAAGCATTCAATAATCCAACATGAATTGCTGACATCTCTATTATTTTATTTGATATTTTATTTTTATTTATTTTTCCTGGAGTATATTCTTCATACCATGAGTATATTTGAAATAGAGTATATAAAAGTTTGTTAGTATCTCTGTAATTGCCTTTAGTTAATTTGTAAATCAAGTTTACTTTGTCGTCTTGAAACATACTCGCAGCATCAAAACAATTTGCCTTTAAAAGTTTTTTTTGTATATAAAATTTCAATTCTGAACTTGAACTATTTTTTAACTCTATAGTTTCCCAAATTCTAGTCTGAAAATGTTCTTTTGCAATCAGATCTTCTTTGTCAGTCTTATGCAGGGTAATTACAAATTTCACTTTTCTTGTATCAGATAGCAGTCTTATTTTTTCCATTAAAGAATTTGAATACAGCTGAGCTTCATCTAAAAGAACTATAGGTATTTCATCAGATAACGAATTATTTAAAATTTTCATAAATTGAGTAAAATTTAATTCACCATCATAGGCTATGGATAATAAATCTTGCGCTAGTGTTTTGTAAAATTCATTCTCGTCGAGTATAGGTGTTTTGTAGAGGTGTATTTTTTTTGTAGCTGATAAATCATTATGAAGCTTTGTTAAAAACATGCTCTTACCAGTACCTGGCTTGCCATATAACAAAACCATTTTAAGAGGTTTTAATACAGAATCTGTTAGAGATTGATAAAAAATTGATACACGATCAAGTTCAATATAATCTTTAGCATTTACTGTATCTAAAAAAACATCTTTAGAAATATCAAAGATATCAGATTTCATCTTCCTCTTTCTCTTTTGTTTGGTTCATGTCTTTTAAGACGGATGTCTTATTTAATCTTAAAAGATTATCCGATAGACCATTGTAGCCTAAGTCTGAGAGGGATAATGTGTTTTTCTCTTTCTTCACAATATGTGGTTCTATAATAATGACAAGTTCTTGCGTGTGTTTAGTTATAGATTCACTTTTGAATAAATAACCAAGAAGAGGAATGTCTCCTAGTAATGGAACTTTATTGGATTCAGTATTATTGGTAGTGTTGATTAAACCACCTAAAATCACTCTGTTGCCATCCTTGACAGTTACAACAGACGATAATTGACGACGATTTAAATCAGGCGGCATTATTACTTCTCCTATTGTATTAGTGACGAGCTCACTTGCAATCTCAGATAAAGAAGGGTTTATTTTTAAAGTAATAGTACTATCATCAGAAATTTCTGGTGTTATATCCAAAAGTACACCGGCAAAAACAGATAATACTTCATCATTTGTTGCAGATGAACCAGTAGAGCCACCGGCTAAGACTTGAGTGCTTTGTAATTTATAAAAAATTTCTTTACCTGCCGTGATGAGTGCCGGCTGATTATTGAGTGTTAAAACTTTAGGATTTGAGATTGAATTTACATCCCCTTGTGTTTTTAAGAACTTAATAACCTCATTTAAATTAAGAGCACCGGTACTAACTGCTAATGTAGATGTAGCAGTTTTTAAACCATCAGTAGATTCAGCTAAAAAATCTCCTTGAATATTTAAATTTTGAAGGGCATAAAGCTGTTTCCAATCAATACCGGTAGTTTTTCCTTCATCCAAAGTTACAGATAGTAATTGAACATCAATTAATACTTGCAGTTGTACTTTGTCTTGCAGTCTTTTTAAATAACTTTGAAGTCTGTTAATCTGCTTTGTTGTTCCAGTTACGGTAATAAGCCCGGCATTCTTGTTGATGATAGGTGGGACAGCAGTATAATTATCTTCAGGTCTGTTTAAAATATGTTGTAGTTCTAAGTCTAACTCTTTCCAAAATATAACTTCATCAGTACTTTCAATTTTTATTCCAGAATCAGCATTGGAACCTTCACCTGCAGTACCGCCAGTAGCAGTACCACCAGTTGATTGAGCTGATGATGAACTTAATGTAACATCAGTACTTCCTGTACCTTTTCTTTGAGATAAAATATAATCAATTTCAAAAACTTTTGTAGTTAAATATGAAATTTTTAATATCTTATTTTCCAGTGTATATGAAAGGTTGTTTTCATTTAAAATAATGGCTAAAACTTCATCAATTGTTAGATTTTTGAGATGTGTTTTATTTAATTTATTATTCAAAACATCTTTTGCTTGAGAATCGGCAACAATGATACTAAACTCACATTCATCACTTAGTTGTTCAATAAAATCTATGATTTTATTATTTTTAGCTGAGCTAATACTAAATAACTCATATGAACAATCAGCAAGACCGCTGCTAGATACAATAAGGCTTAATAACACCCCATAAATAGACTTATTTATAATATTCATTGTTTTGTCCTATTTGCTTTTAAGTTTTAGATTTAAAATATTACTTTTTGTAGAGAGTAATATTTTTTTACCTTTGTTAGTCAAGAGTACACTGTTGCGACTAATCTCAGAAACTGTATAACCATTAACCTTTTCATTTAATCTATACCACTTTGAATTTATCAAAGCGGAACTGTTTATAATGACATCGAGTTTAAAGGCCTTGCTCGTTCTGTACCTACTGCTTCGTTTTCCTGTTGAACCTGCTTTGCTCCCAGCTGATCTAGTAGCTAAGTTTTTATTACCAACACTTGAGCCTTTATCTTTTGAAGCATTTTTACCCAAAAAAATGAAGGGATCTTTTAATGTATTTATCTCAGCAGTACTTACCCCGCTTCTAGGGGGTTTAATCGCTTCAATCTGTTCATTAACCCAAGTGACTTCATCAGCGCTAATTTGAAAAGTAAATATCAAAAAGCTTAAAATTAAAAAAGTTTTCATTAGTATGTAATCCCCCAGACTGAGATACTTAGATCACTATTTAAACCATCTGCTGCCTTGATATCTAAGTCATGAATATCTACCACAAGCTCACTTTGCTCAAGAGAGTTTATGAAATTTAAAGTGTTCTTGTAGTCACCTGTACTTTTGACTTCTATATCTAAGATATGTCCAAATGATTGATTGTTCAGTGCATACTTATTGGTAAAATCAATTATCTTCATATCGTATTTTTTTGCATTTATTGAAATTGAATGAAGATATTCTCCCCAAGTCCTTTCATCATACACAAGGTAAGCTATGGTTTCTATTTTAGTTTTTATGTACTCATTATTATCTTTATAAACAATCAATTCCGCTTCTGCATTTTTTATTTCTTGATCCAGTCGTACAATTTTACTTTCCGGATTTAACTGTAAAAATCTTTTATCATCATTTATTTTTACATTTATAGCAGCTATTTGAGCGTTTATCCGTTTATATCCTTTTTCAGAACTTTCCCAAAAAAGTAAATAAGAAAAAGCAAATATAACAGAAAATATGATTACATAAGTCATGTAAATATCTTTTTGGCCTTTTTCCTTAAAGCTAGTATCTATTTGGTGCAAGTAGTTTTCAATATTTATCTTCATAATATTTGTACCTTCAATTCACTAAAATACTCTTTAGAATCTTCTTTAAAGAAAATTCGTTCGAGTGAAAATTTAAACCTACTTTCATATGTTTTTGTGAGATACTCTAATAAATGAGTAACCTGTTTGTCGTTTTCTGACACCAAATTAAGAATTACTTTTTTTAATTCATTCTTTTCATTATATGAAAGAGAACTTAGTTTAACATCAAATTTATTTAAATCTTTTATGAGCAAAGATATAAGTTTGGCCTTCATAGGATAATTAACTTTAACATCATGAATTTTAACTAGAGTATTCTTTTTATCTAGATACTCTTTTTTTTCCTGATCTAAAAGAGTCATAATCTTTACTTTGTCTGCCTCTCGGCTTTTGATAGTAGCTTCTCTTATTGTTTTTTTGATATGTAAATCTTTATATTCGTTTTCTAACATGCTATATTGCAAAGAATGTGCATAGGTCAATGACCAATATGTAACTGGATATGCAAAGGCAATTACAATAGATGCAGCTACAAGCATAATTATTTTACCGCTCTCTCTCTGCATGAAACTTGGAGGACGGTGAAAAATTGTAAAGTTACACTGATATCTATCTTCTTCTTCTAATGAAGTATAGAGATGCATCAAAGCATGAAGTTGATCAATATGTTCAGTCTTACTTTCATAGCCATAATCAAAATAAAAGTCATTACATCTTATTCCTAGCTCAGGTTCAGCAATCTCATGTAATTTTGTTACAGTAGGGATTTGTGTGCCAATATACAACTGCGCTATCTTGTCTATTTCAAAAGCTCTTTTCGCATAAGTTAATATGTCATTGATATTTGTAAAGATCTCTTTATATAGTCTTATCAGATATTCTTTATACTCACTATCAGTATCTTTCAGACTTTTAGTGGATAGAAAAGCAATAAAATCTTCATACTCGATTCTTTCCCCATAAAGTTCACAAAACCTTTCATGCATTTCTATAAAAGAATATTTAATTGATTTAGTGTATATAAATTCTTCTTCATTATATATAGTAACAAAAGCATCATTTTTTTGAAAATAAACAAAACAATGTGCACCGCTGTCTTCTATAATCTTTTTAGAATACAATGATTTTAATAATAATGGTGCAGGAATAATAAT
>CALCGG010000035.1 GCA_937900945.1 uncultured Sulfurimonas sp.
TGGAACCAGTACAACTCGAAGTTGCTCTTTATCTTCTAAAATTTCTTTTAAAAATTTAGCTGTGTCCTCTTTAAAAACTTCTTTGTTGAGAAACTCTTTTTTTATAAATATCTGTATGAAATCACCTATAACTTTTCTTATGCTGTGTTCAAATTTTTCAGATCTTTTCAACCTTTGTTCAAGGTGCTCAAATTCTTTAAGCAAAAAATCTTTATCTATATCTTTAAGTAAATCATTTACGGTTAAACTCTCAAAAATACTCATTGCAATCTCATCTTTTGCCAAATATTTAAGTGTTGCTAGAATTTCAGATTTTTCAGAATCTACATTCTCTTTAAGCTTTTGAACTACTTTATATATATTTGGTTCAAATACATCATACAGTTCCATTATATTCGTTATGTTGAAAATTTGAAGTATCGTTTTTAACTTCATATCAAAAACTGTTTCCACAAATACATCCATAGACTTTGCAAAGGATGCTTCAAAACTTTCATTTGTTAAAATGGCTCTCATCAATTCATCAACGCTTTGTTGCTTTATAACATCTTCGCTGTAGCCAAAATCTCCAAGTTGCGTGCTGAGAACTTCTTGGACAATCTCATTTATCTCATGGATTTTTTCTTCTAAAAATACCGGCACTTTTGTATCTATGATAATATTCATAGCTCTGGTAACATCTCTTTTTACAGCCCACCCCATTCCAAAAGGAACTTTTTGCATTATCTCAGTTTTGATGAGTGGTTTATGCTCTTGGAGTGCAGGAATAATAGTTTCATTTATAATTAAATTTAAGTTGTTCTCTATAATTTTTGGCAACAAACCATTTATCATGTCAGAGAGTTTACTCTCTGAGCTAAACTCTCCTTTTGTAAAAAAATTGAGCACTTCGTTCATGGTTTCTTGTCCATAAAAAAGTTCCAACAATGATGTATTTACCTTTTTGCTTAGTCTTTCTTTGACTGAGATATCTATGGTGTCTTTAAGAGATTTTGTATTTATAAATTCTTCAAAATCACCCTCAAAGCTTATTGCCAATTCTCTTATATTGCCAGAATTCGATAACAATTCTACAAATTCATTAAATGATTTTTCTATGAATGTATCAAACTTAGGCAATATGTCATCCGCTATAAATTCAAGTGAACTCTCTTTGTCTACATACTTCTCAAACTGTTCATACAAAAACTCTTTAAACTCTGTTTTCATCGCCTCTTTATAAACAAAATCGCTCGCTTTATGTGCATATTCTTCTCTTTTATCATAATAGCTCATGGAGATATTAAAAACTTTCTCAGAAATCATCTCTTGATTTGTATCTAAAAATTTAAATATCAGACTCACAGCCTCTTCTGACACATCCGAGATATTTGAATTTTGATGGATGAGCTTGTCTATAATCGTATAGTCATCTTGAGAAATATGAACCTTTATAAAATTCTTCAAACTCTCACTGTTATTTTGGAAAAAGTTGTGTATAGATGTACCGTTTAGCATAAATTCGTCTACAAATTCGGACATTTTTATAGCCATTTTCTCTTTGTTACTGGGCAGGACTCCCTCGCTGAAAGGGATTTTCATCTTGAGTATTTTTAATGGAAAATAGGGTTGAAATAACATTTTAATAGCTAGATAATTTGTAGCGACACCCACTACGGCATAGATGAAGGGATTTGCCCAGACAGGGATACTTAATAATCCCACACCTGCACCTGCCGCGCCGCCAAGTGCCGCTCCAAAATAGTTTATTGGCTTTAACTCTTCGCCCATAAATTCTTCTACCATGTCTTTTATTTGTGAGGGGGGAAGTTTTGAGAGTTCATGTTTAATAGCTTCGCTTACATTTCCTCTGAGTATCTCTTCGAGATTATCAAGGACAACTTTTATAAGAGCATTTTTAACAGCCTCGTATATCTCATCGCTTTGCATGTAAGAGATAATATCTTTTAAAGATTTTCCATCTATAGCATCATTAATATATTTTTTAAAATCAATATGAATCTCATCTATATCGATAACTTCATTCATAGGCTTATCGAGTATACTTTTTGCATTGGATAAAATGACATTTAAAAGCTCGTCATTATTGATAGAATCGGAGATTTTTTCCAAAATAGTATCGAGTCTTTTTCCTAACATTTCATCCACTGTTTTGAGTTTAAATTCATCAATGGCGTTTTGAGTCTCTTTTACTATTACATCTTTAATTTTACTGGAGTATATATACTCTTTTTTTACCTTCTGCAAGGTATATGGAATAAGTTTAGCTTTTACAAACTCCAAATCAACATCTGTATAATCTTTAACCTGTTTGTTTAAAATCGTATCTATAAACTGTATATTTCTGTCAGTCTTAAACTCTTTGAGATTGTTGATTATTAAAGCGGTTACCTTTTGAGGTGTAATTATATTTCGCTTTGAAAACTCTTGATACAAATCCCCAATAGCTTTATTTTCTAAAAGGTCCAGGATTTGTTCAATTATCTCCTCTTGCGCATGTTCACGGTACTCATGCATGTAGCCTTTCGCCAGATTTAAAACCTCAAAATCAGCCACAATATTTGTATAGAAAATAGAAACAATCTTTTTCTTAAAATCAGCAAATATGCCACCTTCAAGAGCCTTGTCTATAGACTCGTTTATCAGCTCTTCGAGCTCTTTTTCATTTTGATCAATAAATTCTATGATTCTGTGGATGATATTTGGAAATTCATTTTTTACAAAAAGTTTTATAGATTCTTTTATTTCATCATCAAATAAACTTAATATTGAAATCTTCACTTCACTCAAGCTCACCAAAATAGCTTTTACACTCTCCTCTATCGCCACTTGACCTTCATCGGACAAAGAAATTTGGATCATTCTGCTGAGGAAATCTTTTGTTGCTTCATCATTTGCACAAAACATCTCTCTAAAATATAAATTTTCAATCTCTTGTTCGCTAAAAGAGAGTATTTCATCTATTTTTATGTGCTCAAGTAAGGCATGGACTCCTGCATCTATCTTTTCATCAAACTCTGAGAGTTCAATTTTATAGATAATATTATTTATATTTTTAGTTAATTGTACAACGAGATCATCGCTCACTAACGAACCAAGTTTGAACTCTTTTAAGGGGGATACCAAGTCTTGCATGTAGCCTGCTTTGTTTTTACCTAAAACATCAACAACACTGTGGGAAAAATGCAAAGCTTGGAGATAAGAGATAGAATTTTTTAAAGGTTTTGAGGCAACTTGATTTTTTAAATCTTTTTGAGTTTTTTGATTATTATCTAAAAATTTAACAAAATTATCTGTAGTTTCATATATGCCATGTATATCGTTTAAAGCTATGGAATTTTTTGGCAAGGAGTAAACAAACATATCTTCTATCAGATTTTTGATATATTTATGAAACTCAGGAGAATTAAATTCATCACTCAGAGTATGGTGATTTATCAAATCTTTTTCAATGAGCTTAGATATATTTTCAACAAATTCATCATGCGTATCTTCTATGATTCCGCCGAATCTGCCAAAGTATTTTTTAAAAAGCATTTTAATTGCGATGTTATTGGTAATATACCCCGTACCAGCACCTGTAAGTGTATTTATAATTAGCTGATAAATCAAATATTTTCCCTACCAAGAGTGTATTTATAACGACATTATATAATTAACATATTTGATGCACATTAAACAACTCCACTAACGAAAGTGTAAAATTACAAAATTGCTACATTATTGTTATTTTACATTAACACAGCAATACTTTTGTGAGCTTTTTTGCTATACTCCATTTTTAATTTAATATAAGGGTTTTGTGTGACTAAATTATCTATAAAAATTCAAGTAATTCTACTTACCGTAGTATCTTTAGTGGTTCTGGCACTTATAACTAGTTCAATCTCTGTTTCAAAAAGCAAATCGGCGTTATTGGAAAAAAGTTATGCTGGGCTTACTACAGTCAGAGATATGAAAAAGAATCAGATTGAGAGTTTTTTTCATGAAAGTGTAAACGATATTGAAGTCCTTGCTCATTCAGAGAATGTAGAAAGTTTAGTGCACGACTTGATTGAAGTTCATCAAATCCTAGAAGTACAAGCAACAGATGCATATCCAGTTAAAAATCAACTCGCAGTAGACAAAAAAGAAAAACATGAAGAGTTTTTTCAAGAGTATATGAAAATGTATGGCTACTACGATATTTTTATTATATGTGCAAAACATGGGCATGTTATGTACACAGCGGCAAAAGAATCTGACTATGGAGCTAATTTAACCAGTGGTCCACTCAAAGAGAGTGGCTTAGGTAAAGCATACTCCGAGGCGCTAAAAAATGGTCGTACAACTTTTGTAGATATGGCTCCTTACGCTCCAAGTAACGACGCTCCGGCTATGTTTATGGCTACACCTGTTACAATTGATGGGGAAGTAAAAGCAGTCTTAGCATTTCAAATAAGCGATGCTTTAATAAACAAGGTTATGCAATACCGTGGCGGTTACGGCGTTTCTCAAGAGGATTATCTTGTTGGTCCGGATAAGCTGATGAGAAGTGATAGTTATCTCAACAAAGATACCCACTCCATAAAAGCATCTTTTGCAAATCCTGCAACCGGTTCTATTGATACAGTAGCAACAAGGGCAGCTTTGGAAGGGAAAAATGACATCATCATGGCAACAGGATACACAAAACAACAAGTTCTGCTTGCCTATTCAGTTGTTGAAATTGGGAAAGATCTTAAATGGGCTATTGTTTCAAGAATGGATGAATCGGAAGTTCTTGCAGTACCAAATGAAATTCGTAATGCGATTATTATTGCTTCCATCATTACGCTTATTATAATTGTTTTAATAGCCTTACTTGTAATAAATAACAGTATATCAAAACCGATAGAGAAATTTAAAAACACTCTTTTGACAATCGGTAACAACAACAATCTAACACTCAAGGTGGATGAAAAGGCTCCATTAGAGTTGTCTTTAATGGCGAAAAGCTTTAACACTTTAATACACAGTCTAAGAGACCTCATAGAGACCTCAAAACAAAGCGCATCAGAAAATGCTTCCATCTCTCATGAGCTTTCAACGACAGCTCTCGGTGTTGGAACAAATGTTGAGAAATCTGTAACCGTGATAGACACAGCCAGTGCAAAAGCAAATGATATTAAAAATGAAATTATTTTAGCAATCAGAGATGCGCAGGAGAGTAAAAAAGATATCATTAAAGCAAACGACAACCTTAATGCTGCCCGCAATGATATAGTTTCTCTTACATCAAGAGTCCAACAAAGCGCCCAACTTGAAGTTGAATTGGCGCACAGAATGGACACCTTATCAAGTGAAGCAAATGCGGTAAAATCTGTTCTTGAAGTTATCTCAGACATTGCAGACCAAACAAACCTGCTTGCACTTAATGCAGCTATTGAAGCAGCACGCGCAGGAGAGCATGGCAGAGGTTTTGCAGTTGTAGCCGATGAGGTCAGAAAACTGGCAGAGAGAACTCAAAAATCTCTTACTGAAATAAATGCGACTATCAATGTTATAGTTCAGTCTATTGGAGATGTTAGCGGACAGATGAACTCTAACTCAGCAGAAGTTCAAGAACTTGCAAATGTTTCAACAGATGTAGAACAAAAAATAAATGCAACTGTTAAGATTGTACATGAAGCTGTAAAAGCTAGCGATAAAACAGTAAGTGATTTTGAAAAAACCGGTAAAAATGTAGAATCAATCGTTACACAAGTAACCGAGATAAATAAATTATCTGCACAAAATGCCAGAAATGTTGAAGAGATTGCAGCTGCGGCTGATCATCTCAACTCTATGACTGACGACCTCCACGCTAAACTTGAAGCTTTCCGTACCTGATAAAATTGTCCTAATTGGCGCCTCTACAGGAGGTCCGGGACAAATACAAAAAATCATCATATCTTTGCCGGAGCTAAAAAACACAACTGTAATAATTGCACAACATATGGTAAACGGATTTATTCCAAGTTTTATGAATAGACTCAAAGAGCATACAAAAAACTCAGTATCTATGGCTGAAGATAAAAAAACTTTATTTTCAGGTTATATATACCTTTGCGATGGACATACAAAGGTAACAAAAAGTAATTCTGCTTTGGTTTTTTCACATGTCCCATCGAGAGAAAATAGTTACAACCCGAATATAAATATACT
>CALCGG010000036.1 GCA_937900945.1 uncultured Sulfurimonas sp.
TTTCTTCTGTATCACATCGAAACCTCTGAAACGGTTCATGGCAAAAGCCAGTTCCAAGCTCCTGAAGCCCGCGAAATGTCCTGATATTTTATCGCTTATGACATCAAGACCTTTTTCTTCAATGTCGCTTTCTACATGTTCAACTATTTCGCGTAATGTAGCTTTGTTATTCATATATTTTTTTGCGTATTCGATGGCATAGCCCAAAGCTTTTGTTTGTGATACCTCTACCAATTGTTCCAAATCTGTAAGGTCGATGACCTCTTTGCCGAAATTTAAATGGTGCGTCTCTTTTGCATAAATTCTAAACTTGCCATACTCACTCAGCGAGTCAATGCTCTGAGGCAGTGGAATTCTTTCATGAATAACAACAGGATAAGCTTCCCCTTCAACTTCACGTTTTGTTGGAGATGCGTTGGCAATCCGGTGTGCTTTGTGCGTCACATCAAAGGGCTCATAATTTATCATCTGTATCACACTGTCGGCGACATCAAAATATTCCCCTACTCCGCCGAGTACTAAAATCGTTGAAATATTTCTCTCCTCATAAAGCTGTTTTACCTTATCTATGAAAGTTGTTATCGGCTCATCTTTTTTATGGACCAGCTGCTGCATTTTGCTGTCGCGGATCATGAAATTTGTCGCACATGTATCTTCATCCATAAGCAAGACTTCGGCTCCTGCTTCAATCGCTTCTATAATATTTGCTGCCTGCGATGTACTGCCACTCGCATTGTTTGTAGAAAAGGATGTTGTATCCTGATTAAAGGGAAGATTGTTGATAAAGGGAGATATATCTGTCTTGGCTACATGTCTGCCGCTGTATGCCCTTACTTTTGCAGTTTTCACGCTTGAGACACAATACTCTCTTCCATCACTGGGAATATGGTTATAGATACAGGTTTCCAAGGCATCGAGCAGTGTTGATTTTCCATGGTATCCGCCGCCTGCTATCAAGGTAATCCCTTTTTTAATTGCCAGTCCTTTTATCATTCCTACATGTGGCAGTTCTATCGCTTGGGTTAAACTCTCCGGTGCCATAAAAGGGATTGCTTTTTTATCACGCATGGGCTTATCACTCGTACCGCTTTGGCGCGGCAAAACAGAACCATTCGCAATAAAGGCAATCAGCCCGAGCGAATCAAGCTTATCTCTAAGATATTGTGTATCTTCTGCAACTTCAAGGTGTCTCTGAATCGCTTCATGGTCGATATTTTCCCTCAGCAAAGATTCTTTGACTATTTTAGGAAGTTCTGTAAAAAACATCTGCTGGGCTATATCTGCAGTGATGATTCTTCCTTCCGCCGGAAGCCCTAAAAAGCAGCGCACTTCAATGATGTCATCAGTGATGACAACACTGTTTCTTTCTAAAATGCACTGACCGGGTTCGTTAATCGTAATAATCCCGCTATGACCCGTACCACGAACACCTTTTGAGAGTCTTTGGCTGGCATCGTAAAAACAGCGTGAGAGGTAATCGGCAAACGCAACTTTTTGTACCTTGGAAACAAAACCCATGTTGATAATCCGCTCATCAGTGCGCCCAACCTGTATGCGGTATATACCCGTGTGCGGCGGAGCAAAAGGATCTTTTGGTATCTGCTGTATAATCAACTTAAAAAAAGAAAAATCATAACTGCCCACCAACTTTTGATAATGTCCATAGTC
>CALCGG010000037.1 GCA_937900945.1 uncultured Sulfurimonas sp.
TTAGAGAAGTTTTGAGGGAATTTTTTGAGTTGTTTATTTTTCATCACAATTAGTTATATTACTTTCCTTTACATACATTAATATAGGTTTTCATAAACTTATTTTATTTATTTATTTTCAACTCATATTATCCAAAAAATTCCCATAATAATTTTGCTGTTGCTATACATTAACTCTTTGTATATAGAATTCTATATAAATTAAATGTGTACTCAAGCAATGAGTATATAAAAAGGAAATACTATGGGACTTTATGATCGTGATTATGCAAGAGGTAACTCTTACGCATATGAAAGTGCTAGTCGTAGTGACTCGCAAATTATCTCTTTTGTAAAAGAGACATATAAACTATTCGCAGCTTCTATGATGGCTGGTGCAGTTGGGGCTTATGTTGGTGTTCCAATGGCTGGAGCTGTTGCGGCTTGGTTTATACCTCTATTTATAGTAGAGATTGGGTTACTTATCGGATTGCATTTTGTAAAACATAAGCCTGGTATCAACCTTGCTGTTATGTTTGGGTTTGTATTTATGACAGGTTTAATGTTATCTCCACTACTTTCTAGAACACTTGGTATGAGTGGAGGTGGAGCAATTGTTGGAAATGCATTTGCCATGACATCTGTAATTTTTGGCGCTATGAGTTTTTATGCTATCAAAACTACTAAGGATTTTTCAGGATATGGGAAACCACTTATGATTGCTCTTTTTGTAATTATCGGGTTTTCTATACTTAATATGTTCCTTGGAAATCCAATGCTACATGTTATCATTTCAGGTGTAGTTGTGATACTGTTTAGTATTTTGGTTGTCTATGATACTCAAAATATCATCAAGGGTATGTATGAGACTCCTATTGATGGAGCTATTGCACTTTATCTTGACTTTTTGAATATCTTTACTGCTCTTTTACAGCTTTTTGGCATCTTTGGAAATAATGACGACTAACACGTCAATAAATGAACAGCTTTCATCCGAACTTTTTCGGGTGATTGATGCAAATCTTAACCGCCTCAAAGAGGGGATAAGAGTTGTTGAAGACATTATGAGATATCGAGATAACAACAAAAACCTTGCTTCTAAACTCAAACAGCTCAGACATAAGGCTCGAGTTGATAATCCGGATGAACTGCTTCAAAATCGTGACAGTATAAATGACGTACTTCGCCCAACAACCAAAAGTGAACTAAATCGTACAGACATCAAAAGCATATTAAGAGCAAATTTTAAACGTGCACAAGAGTCTTCAAGAGTATTAGAAGAACTTTACAAACTTCATGATGCTACAAATAGTGAAAACTTTAAATATATCAGATATGAACTGTATAATCTGGAAAAAGAGATAATGCTTAGCGAGAAGTTATAAAGGCTACTTCAAATTCTAAGTAATTAACAGGATACTTATCCATCAAATTCTTAGTCTGTTTATAATCTAATACTTTTCTAGAACCGCTTACACCACTTTGTTTTATGTATCTAAACATCTCTCTTGTAGATTCAAACTCTAATCTATAATTAACTATTTCAAAATTACCGTCAAAGTATTTATTTTGAAGTTCATTTATCTCATCAGCGCTTCTTAGCAATGATTTTAATTCTGCGGTTTCGTTTAATGTTTTAAAAGTGTTGGAAGTAAAAATAGCAAAAGCGATAGGTGCATTGAATGCTTTTACATGCTTAAAAACAAGTTCAAGATCATTGGCCCATTGCAACGCCGAGGCTGAGAAGATATAATCATATTCATTTGTTAAAAGGTTTTCAAAAAGTGCCTCATCATTAAAATTACCGTAAATGGATTCTATTTTATCTGATTTTGGATGCAGTTCCAACATGCCTGTGGCAAAATCAATGCCGGTAAAATGTTTATAGTCCCAGATTATTTTTTTACATAATGCTCCACTGCCACAGCCTAAATCTAAAATATTTTTAGGTTCTTGTTCAACTAAAGAGAGTAATTTATCGATAACTTTATTTTGTATAATATTACGGGAGCCATAATGTGAGGCATATTTAGAAAACTCAGAACTTACTCTCATTTTTTATTGATTACCAAAGATACGACAAAGATAACTAATACACATAGCACTATAGTTGCCCCTGAAGGAAGAGAAAAATAAAAAGAAAGTGTCATACCGCTTAGTACACTCAAAAGTGCAAAGACTAGTGATATAAAAGTTGTATTTAGAAACCCTACTCGATATTGTAAAGCCGATACTGTTGGAATAACCATGAGCGCTCCAATAAGAAGACTTCCAACTACGCGAATGGAAAGAGCAATTATAATTGCGACAACGGTAACAAGTAAAAAGTTTAAAAACTTGACTTTTACGCCGCTTGTTTGCGCAACTTCTTCGTCATAAGCTATAAAATATAATTCTTTTGAAAAAGCCAACAACAGTCCAAGGGCAATTGTTCCAAACACAAGTATAGTTATAATATCTTCCTCACTAACAGCAAGAATGGAACCAAAGAGATAAGAAAATAGAGAATTGTTAAATGCTCCGCCCAATGAAACAATTATCACAGCAATGGCCAGCGAACCTGAGAGTAAAATAGCTAAAATTGCATCTGAATAAAGAGAAAAAGAACTTCTTAAATATTCGATAAGCCAAGCTGAAGCGATAGCAACAACTACAGCCATCCAAAGAGGATTGAATCCGGCGACCAAACCGACTGCTACTCCTACTAAAGCGGAGTGAGCTAGTGTTTCACTAATCATAGAATAGCGTTTTAAGACCACAAATGTACCACTGACGGAAGCTAAAATTGCGATAAGCATTCCAGCTAAAAAGGCTCTTTGCATAAAATCGTAGTCAAATATCTCTAACATTCTTGCATCCTAATGCACATGCTTATGGTTATGAACCAAATGCGCATCTATCCCGTAAAGCTCGCTCATCTCTTCACAGCTTAAAGCTTCTTTAGGGTTGTTACAAATAACAGCTTTTTGATTGATAGTAAATAGTCGCCCGATATCATCTGCAATAACTCCTATATCATGGGTAATAAACACGATAGTAATTTTCTCTTCTTTATTTAAGTTTGCCAAAAGTGCATAAAAGTTTTTCTGAGAAAGCATGTCAACACCGGTGTTTGGCTCATCTAAAATCAGAATTTCCGGTTTTGAGGCAAGTGCTCTAGCTATCATGACTCTTTGGCGCTGTCCTCCTGAGAGGGTTCCCACCATCTTATCTTTTAAGTCTAAAATATCCATTTTCAGCATCGCATCATGCACCGCTTCTTTATCTTCGTTATTTGTACGTGCAAAAATAGATCTCTGAGATACTCTGCCCATGTTTACAATATCCAGTACAGTTGCCGGAAAATTTGCATCCACATGTGATGCTCTTTGGGGAACGTAGCCTATCTTCTGCCACTGTTTGAAATCTTTTATCTTTTTGCCAAAAATCTTTATCTCACCGTTCGTTGGTGTCTCAAGCCCCAACAGCATACGAATCAAAGTTGTTTTTCCACCGCCGTTTGGTCCGATGATGGCTACATATTCTCCATTGAAAATTTCTAAAGAGATATGTGAGAGGATTTTTTGACCTCTGACACTAAAGCTTAGATTTTTGACATCAAAGATTGGAACTTTGAATTTCATTTGCAATCCAGAGCCTTGGAAATTTTTGTTAAATTTAATCTCATGATATCTTCAAAACTAAGATTTTGTTTTGCTTCATCTGCCGTAATGTTGCCAATTGGCTGAAGTACATCCACGCTGGCATTCGCTTCTTCTGCTATGCTTTTAATAGCTCTGTCACTTGCAAAACTTTCGAAAAATATGGTTGAGACATTATGTTCTTTGATATGTTCTATAAGATTTGCCATGCTTTTTGCACTCGGTTCAGCTTCAGGAGAAAGACCGCTTAGTGATTCTATATGGAAGCCATATCTGTCCGCGAGATATGAAAAAGCGTTATGGTTTACTATGATTGTATCGCTTTTACATGTGAGAAATTCGTTTTTATAATCGCTGTCTAATTTCTTTAACATCTCTATATATGAGTCTCTACTTTTTACATAAAGTTCCTCATTTGATGGAAGGATTTTTATAAGTTCCCCAGTAATAACATTTGCAGCACTTATCATATTGTCAATATCTAGCCAATAGTGAGGGTCTGTACCATTGTTATGAGAAGGTTCTTCATCTCCATGTTCATGATGCTCACCAATTCCAAGTTTTCTAAGCTTTACATGCTGACTCATGTCTACAGTCAAGTTTTTAAAATCAAATCCTTTTATCCACGGTTCCAATCCTGCCCCGCTATAAATCACCAGCGAGCTGTCATGTATCTTAGTCATGAGTTTTGGTGTGGGTTCAAAACTGTGTGCATCAACACCAAACGGCATAATCATAACAAGCTCAACAGTATCCCCACCAATATGTTTTGCTATGTCATACAGAGAAAAAGTACTGAGCGATATCATAAGTTTTGTATTTATTGGAGCTTCACTGTTTTTGCTTGCATCTTCTTTCATGAAAAGTATCTGCGCCACAATCGCAACAAGAATTAAAACAAATATTATGTATCTAAAATTTCTCACACATTCTCCAATATTTATATTAAATATTTTTGAAATTATACCCTATCTTTGTAATCTTAGTTTTTTTAGATATAATTCACAACTTTTTTACATTCAGGAATTCATATATGACAACTAGTTTTTTACTTATTGTTCAAATAGTTCTAGTTGTAGTTTTAACTATAGCAGTACTATTACAAAAAAGCTCAAGCATTGGTCTTGGTGCGTATAGCGGCTCAAATGAGTCTGTATTTGGGGCGAAAGGTCCTGCTAGTTTTTTAGCAAAGACAACATTTATTTTAGGATTTTTATTTGTTGTAAATACAATCACTTTGGGTTATATGTATTCATCAGAGAAAAGCACATCTGTCGTTGACAACATGGTTGAGAGTACAAATATTGTAGCACCGTCTGCAATAGCAGCACCTTTAATGGATACAAACTCTACAAAATAGTATCTTAAATGAGCA
>CALCGG010000038.1 GCA_937900945.1 uncultured Sulfurimonas sp.
AACGCTACATGTAAAACAACTCTAACTAACTTCTTGGATGATTTTAAAAAACAAAAGCTATAATTTGCGTAAATTTTTCTTAGGTTATTATTTATGACTACAACCATTTTTCCTGATATATTTGATGAGTTAAAAGCTGAGGTACGTAAAGCAGGTCTTTTAGCTCGTGTGCCAATTCGTGGAAGTATTGAAATGATTGCTATTCTTATTTCAATGGGTATGATTTTTACTATTGTCTACTATTGGGAGATGTTAGCTCCACCTGTTTGGGGAGCAGTGGCTTTGGGACTTTTTATGACAGTGGTGTTTACCCGTGCAGTTTTTGTCTCACATGACATACTTCATACTCAGTATTTTAAAAATAAATCACTTTCAATGAAACTCAGCTATCCTTTTTCCGCTTTTATTTTAAGCAACTCTTCCTCATGGTGGGATTTTAAGCACAATGTAAATCATCATACTTGGTGTAATGTTATAGAAAAAGATGAAGATATCATGGCTCTAGATGGTGCCTTTACACCAAACAATAAAGGCAAAAACTCATTCTATAAAAAATATAAACATATCATTTTTTGGGGTGCTATGTTTTTTATGTATCCTGCTTTTATAATTCAGTCCTATAACTTTGCACTTAAGAGAAAAAAATATGGTGAATTTATTTTAATGCTTATGCATTGGCCGATAGTATGGGGAACAATATTTTATTTTTTACCGCTGAGTGATGCAATCATTGTTCTTTTAACACTCAATTTTACTCTTTCTCCTTGGCTCGCATTTGGATTTATAACCAACCATCTAGGCTGTGAAGTTTTTGATTTGGAAGACGCAAAAAAAATGTCATGGATGGAGCTTCAGATGAGAACAAGCCGTTCTTTAATCGGTGGAAAATTTGTTCACTGGTTTTATGGCGGACTTAACACACAGATAGAACATCATCTATTCCCAAAAGCACCCCGTTTCAATCTTTTAAAAGTGCAACAAATGACTAGAGATTTCGCAAAAAAACATAATTTACGCTATTTTGAGAGTACGCCGATACAAGCATATGTCCAAATAAACAGTGCTATAAAAGAGTATTAAATACTCCTTATATAGCACTTTCCTTTGCGTAAAAATAATCATAATAACATTAGTTAATACAAGATAAACCTCCTTTTAGATAGAATACAAAACTTTTATATGTAATTATTCTTGGAGAATTTTAATGAACGTAGCTAAATATATTTGGATGAATGGAAAGTTTGTAGCTTGGGATGATGCTAAGGTACATGTACTATCACATACTATCCATTATGGAAATGGTGTTATTGAGGGCACAAAGGCTTATAAAACTGATAAAGGTTATGCGATATTTCGTTTAAATGACCACACAAAACGGCTTATAGATTCAGCCAAAATGACTTTAATTAAAATCCCTTACAGTGTTGAGGAAATGAATCAGGCGCAAATAGAACTTATCAAAAAAAATGAGTTTACCGGGGATAATGTATATCTCCGTCCATTTGCATTTTTGGGTTACGGTGTTATGGGAATTTATCATAAAGATGCTCCTGTTGAGACTGTTATGTCAGCTTGGGAGTGGGGTGCTTATCTTGGTGAAGAGGGGATGCGCAAAGGAATTAAACTTAAAATAGTTTCTATGACACGTCCGGCAAACACCTCAAATATGGGAAAAGCAAAAGCAACAGGAAATTACTTAAACTCTCAAATGGCAAAATATGAAGCGATTGATTGTGGATATGATGAAGCCCTTTTACTTGATGACCAAGGTTATGTGGCAGAAGCAAGCGGAGCCAGTTTCTTCATGGTAAGAGACGGTGAACTTATCACTCCTCCAAGTGACAATGCCCTAGAATCCATTACTCAAAAAACAGTTATAGAAATGGCTGAGGATATGGGGATAAAAGTAGTTCGCAGAAGAATTACAAGAGAGGAGATCTATATTGCAGATGAAGCATTTTTAACTGGAACAGCAGCTGAGATAACCCCTGTCCGTTTGGTAGATGCAAGAGAGATAGGAAAAGGCGAGAGAGGTGAAATGACAGAAAAAATTCAAAGTGCTTATTTTGATATAGTTTTTGGTCGTGATAAAAGATATGAGCATTATCTCACATATGTAAACTAGTTGTAAACTACTAGAAAATAAATAAAAATAAATTAAGGAATATAAATATGGCATCAGATATGAATGACTATTTCAACAAGAAAAAAAGCGAAGATAGTGAGTTTGGTAAAAAACCTAGTGGCGGCGGCGGTGGCGGAAACGGTCCAAAAATGCCAAATATAGATTTAAATTTTGGTGGCAGTAAGGCTGGTTTGGTTTACTTTTTGATTGCCGTTGTTGTTATGTTGGTTTTAGCAAAACCTTTTACAATCATCCAAGAGGGTGAGCGCGGTATTTTAAGTACTAATGGTAAATATCAAGATCAAGCCTTGCTTCCAGGACTTCACTTTATTGTTCCGGTTATTCAAAAAGTATACATCGTAGATACTAAAGTTCGTATTATTAACTATGCTTCAAAGATAGAGGCAAGTGGTGGAAATGCAGCGGGTATCAACGTGAAACCTGCAATTACAGTCCTTGATAAACGTGGTCTTCCTGTTTCTATTGAGCTTACAGTTCAGTACAGACTTAACTCTCAGTTTGCTGCTCAAACAATCTCTAACTGGGGATTTAGCTGGGAAGATAAAATTATTAATCCTGTTGTAAGGGATGTTGTTCGTAATGTTGTTGGTAAGTATGATGCTGAATCACTTCCTCAGATGAGAAATACTATAGCTCAAGAGATAGATAAAAGTGTAAGAGAGAGTGTAACAGGTCTTAAAAACTCACCTGCAGACCTTCAGTCAGTTCAGTTACGTGAAATTGGTTTACCACAAAAAGTAAAAGAACAGATTGAGCGTGTTCAAGTTGCTAAACAAGAAGTTCAAAAAGCTGAACAAGATGTACAACGTGCAAAACAAGAGGCTTTTAAGCGTGCTGCAGAAGCAGAAGGTATGGCTCAAAAAGCTAGAATTGAAGCGCAAGGTATAGCAGATGCTGTTACAATTGAAGCAGATGCAAAAGCAAAAGCAAATTTACTTATCGCAAAATCATTAACGACTCAACTACTTCAGTTGGAGCAGATGAAAGTGCAAGGTCAATTTAACGATGCTCTTCGCGAGAACAAAGATGCTAAGATTTTCTTAACACCTGGCGGTTCAACTCCAAATATCTGGGTTGATATGAAAGATGCTCAACAAAGAACAACAGCTCAATAGTTCAAGATATGAAAGATACAATAAATAAAATTGACTGGCAAAAGATAGACCTTTTGCCGGTAATCGTTCAAGATGTAAACAACAATGAAGTGCTCATGATGGCTTACATGGATAAAGAAGCTCTTGAGCTCTCACTTACTACAAAAATAGCTCACTACTTTTCCCGTTCAAAACAACGTATTTGGAAAAAGGGTGAGACAAGCGGACACACTCAGCAAATTCACTCCTTTAACATAGACTGTGATAATGACACTCTTTTAATAAAAGTAACTCAAGAAGGTGTTGCATGTCACACAGGTCGTCGCTCATGTTTCTTTACAGAGCTGGAGAGCGGAGATGTGACATCTGATGTAGAAGTGAACTCTGAGGCGATGTATGGAGTGATAGATGCCCTTTATCATACAATACAAGAGAGAAAACATGCGGATCCGGAATCTTCATGGACTGCAAAACTTTTTGCTAAGGGTGACAATACAATACTTAAAAAAGTTGTGGAAGAAGCGGGTGAATTTTCTTTTGCATATAAAGATAATGATGAAGGTGAGATGATATATGAAGCAGCAGACCTAACGTATCACATGTTGGTAGCACTTGCCGCAAAAAATATCTCTCCAGATCGCATTAAACAAGAGCTTGCACGCCGTTTCAACATGAGCGGTATTACAGAAAAGAATTCAAGAGAATCATGAAAGAAAAAATAGATGCATTTATTCAAGGTTTAATTGTCTATGATTACATCTTATTCGGTAGTGTATTTATACTTTTTATTTTATTTATTGTTTTAAGTCTCTTATCAAAACGAAAAGTAGGAATATCAGTTTTCTTTGTACTTTTATCTTTTAGCATTTTATTGCTTGGGCCAACACTTGGTTACATTAAGATGCATCAGTTTTTATTTAAAAATTCTGTTGAACTTATAAGTCAAAAAAAATTAACTTTTGTGAAGGCTATTGTAGTTAAAGGAACCTTGAAAAATGAGTCAAAGCTTGATTTTAAAAGCTGTAAGATAACGGCTAATGCTTATAAAGTGACTGGAAATTCCCTTAAAGATTTCATATATCAGTTTAAGCCATTGAGTAATATGTCGATTTTAGAGGATAGTATACATAAAGGTGAGTCAAGAGAGTTTAAAATCATAATTGAGCCTTTTACTTATGCAAAAGATTATAATATCTCAATAGGAGCAAAGTGCAAATGATGACTTTATTTACTATTTGGCACTACCTTATTATTGTTATGATGGTGTTGTTTTTTGCAGGGGGTGTGTATATATCATTGACACAGCCAAATAAAAAACTAAGATTTCCTATGATTATATCTTTTACATTAATCATATTACTTGTAGGTGTATTTTCTTTGATAGTTCTAGATAAATACACCAAAGTGGTAAGTTTATACAAGATGCAAAGCAAAAGGCTGCTCAATATCGAAAAAATCGTGTATACAGGCATAGTAAAAAATGAAGGCAATTATGAGATAGGTGAAGTTACTTTTGAACTAAAACTTGTAAACAAAGGGCATGTGACAGGCAATGTTAAAGCCGGTTCTTTTTTCAGCCCTAGTGGTTTTGCGGAATTTTTTGGCGGGGGAGCCGGTGTTTTGTATAAGCCTCAAACGATTATAAAAAAGTTTGTTGTTGCTGAAAATTTAAAACCAGGCGATGCTCAATCTTTTAGAGTGCATTTTGATTATCCGCCATATTTCAGAAGTGTTGCAGAATTTGCAAAGGTTTATGG
>CALCGG010000039.1 GCA_937900945.1 uncultured Sulfurimonas sp.
TTGCTCAGATACCATTGAGTATCAAGAGGTGGCTTTCGTCTAGCCTTATAGGCGAACAACTTTAAAACCATTCACAATTTTCAAGTCTATTATCACTCTTATTTGAGTAGCTTTCTAATTTTCTTTGAAAAGCATCTCTTTTGTTCTGATTATCTATATAAAAACTTGTTACTACATAAGAGCTATTTGTAGTACCTATTTTTTGTAAAATAACTGCAAAATTATCATTAAAAGCCCACAAATACAGTCTAATTTTATGATTATCCTCATAGTGATAAAAATATTTTATTCTAGAATTTTCATGATTTAAAATTATTGGTTTAATCCAATTTATTCTACAAGCTCTTGGTTTATCAATTCTTCTTATTCCTCTATCTTTTCTGCTAATTACATGCCAAAATATTTTTTCCTTATTGATTGTTACTTCAATATCATCTGACATCGGGTCAATGTATATCTGTTCTGACAAATAAGTTCTACTTTCTACAAAATCATTTTTAAATATTTTATATAGTAGCTCAATAATTTCATCATCATTTTTATTATCTAAATTTACAACAACACTAAACATTCAGTTAGTCCTTGTATGTAATTTATAGATATGAAATTTTTCTTCCCATTGTGGTATAGAGAAAGCAAGTGAAAAGCCACTTAAATCTTCTATTTTTTGAATTATATAGTTTTTTATTTCACTTTTTTTTTCTATATCTTCCCTATTTTTATAGCCTATTGCGCCTATAATTATATCTGCTAATTGCATTATTTGGGATTCATGAGAGTGTATGATGGTAAAATCGACAACAATATCACTTTGAAATTTATTGTGTATGACTTCTTTTAATTTTTTTGCTCTTTTACCACCTTTTGTATCTTTATAATCAATAAAAACATTGTATTCATTTTGTGGTCTTAACAAATGTAATAAAGTAAAGTAATACATTTTGTAGTAAAACTTATCAACTTCTCCATCATTATAGATATCATGATTAAGATTTGATTTTCCCATAACAACTTGTGCATTAAATTTCAAATCGATACTTGAAAAAAAGAATTCTAGTAATTCATCATAGAATACTTTTTTATTGTTATTTAGCTTTGTCCACTTTAGCTCACAGTTTGCATTGTGTTTATGTTTTAGGTGTTTTATATATCTATTGACATATTCTACTTGTTCACTAGGACAAATAATACCACCTATAACCATTAAGTCTGATGTATCACTATATGTGTGGTTGCTTTCATCGCAGAATATTTTATAGTTCATTTACCAAGTCCTTCAATTTTCTTCTTTTACTATTTTATTATATTCTTCTAATCCAGTTTTTCTGATAGTTTCAAATAGTTTACTAAGTTGTTCTAAATCATTTATAATATCATTATAAATTTTCAATTGTTTTTCATCAAAAACTTTATGCTTTATAATTTCTACAGGTTTTCTATCAAGTAATTCAATAACCGTTTTTTGTACTGTTAACATTAAAAAAATATTTCCATGTAGTCTATATAATAATTCTGATTCATTCTTATCAATATATCTATGTATTTCTTTAGTTACCAATAATTCTAAAATATCTTTTAATAACTGTTCATATAAATTTAAATTTTGCTTTGACATAGGTTCTTCACCCAAGAATATTTTTCTATAAATATTAGATTTATCATAAAAAAATCCTATTCTAATAATAGCATTATGAGTAAGTGCAATTATTTTATCTTTTTTATCCACAACAATATTTATATATGAATTTCGTAAATTTATCATAGCAACAATTGAAGCCAATAAAGCTGACATTGCTATCATATACGGAGCAACCAATTCAACATCTATTGGTATAAAATTATAAAAAGTATTTGATACAAGAAATATCATCAGTATTAATATTACAAATAGTGTAGCTTTCAAATTTTTCATAGTAAGAAATTGATCAACCCACTTTCCCACCTTACTTCTTATCGAATATATCATTATTAAAAAGAGTATAAATATTACTGCATGTATATTATTAGTTATAAAACTATTTATTGGATCATGCACCTAAATACTCCTCATACAACTCAAACAAAAATTCTATTCGTTCTTTGTCATTTTTGAAGGTTTTGTTTGTGTAGCATTTGTCTACTGCTTTGTCTAACTCTTGGTGGGCTTTTTTGAGGGTTGGTGGCATGGCTAGTGGGTTGTATAGGTCGGCTAGTGAGCTTTCTTTGAAACTCTCTCTGACCTCTAAAACTTTTTTTGCTTTTTCTTCTACATGTAGTCTGTTTTTTTCGCTTACATTTTTTGGGAATGGGTAGTTGTTATAAACCAACTCATTTGAATATCTGTAATCACTTTTTATTCTTCCACATGTATATTTCACCCATGTCATGTGCATAAGTGAAGTTAAAATTCCAAAATGCGATAAAGAATCTGTAGGAATTATACTTGTTGAATTATTTGCTATGTACTCTTCATTAAAAAATCCTATTGGTATATAAGTTCTATTTTCTGATGAATGTAATGGAATCAATACAAAATCACTTTTTGGTTGTCTGTTTTCTCCAAAAAGTGTCGGGTACTCTGCAAGTTTTTTTGTTGCTTCTCTTGTACTTTCTTCTCTTAGTTTTTTTACATTTTCTATGCGTTGCTTCACCAAAGGCATTGTTTTTAAATCACTTAGTGACAAATTTCCAAGCCATAGGCACCATCTATTTTTTCCATTTAAATATTCTCTTGCACTAAGTAAAGGTCTTATATATTTTTCTGCTATTGGTTCATAAACTAGAAGTTCTGCTTTTTCTTCATCTGTCAGTAAAAAGTTTCCACCGTCATTTGGCATACTTCCAAAAGAGATGTTTGGTGCATCACAAATCGGTTTTCTTCTTTTTTCGATTACAATATCATCCCCCTCAACCAAATAAGGATTGATATTTTTCACATTTTTTTCAAGTGCATGACCTTTTATGTCTTCATATTCATAAATCTTTTTATTGTCGCTGTCAAAGTTTGCAAAACCGACTATTATTACATGTACAGCTGCGTTTGCTTTGGCTTCGTTGCTCCAGTTGAAAGTCTGGTGTGCGAAATGGATTTTGATTTTATAGTTGTCAAAGAGTTCCTTCCAAAGGATTCCGACTTGTTCCCCTTGAGCGATTGAATTTGTGGAAACAAATGCTGCTTTTATGTTTGTGTTTTGAATGTAACGTGCAGCTTTTAAATACCAAGCCGTAACATAGTCTAAAACACCTGCACCTTGAACCTTGCCAAAGATTTTTTTCATATCTTCTTTTTGTTCTTTGCTTTGAAGCTGTTTGCCTATAAACGGCGGATTCCCAAGAATGTAGGAGAGTTTATCTTTAGAGATGACCTCTTCCCACTCTACATGTAAAGAGTTTCCATGTACGATATTTGCCGATTTTTTCAGAGGAAGTCTCACGAAATACTGCCCGAAATACTCGCTTATCATCATGTTCATCTGATGGTCTATGAGCCACATGGCAACTCTTGCGATTTGTGCAGGGAACTCTTCGTACTCGATGCCGTGAAACTGGTCGACATCACACCAGACTATGGCGTCGATATCTAAAACGCTTTCTACATGTAAGACTTTTAGTATCTCAAACTCCAGTTTTCTTAGTTCTCTATAAGCCAAGATAAGAAAGTTTCCGCTTCCGCATGCAGGGTCAAAAAAGTTGAGAGTTGAGAGCTCTTTGTGAAATTCTTGCAGCTTGTTTTTGTTTTTCTTCACTTTTTCAAATCTTACATGTAAGTCATCTAAAAACAACGGTTTTATGAGTTTTAAGATATTCGCTTCACTTGTATAGTGAGCGCCTAGATTTCGTCTGTGGGCTTTGTCCATGATGGACTGAAAAAGTGAGCCGAATATTGCAGGAGATATTTTGCTCCAGTCAAGATAGCAACATTCCAAAAGAGCCTCTCTCATCTGAGTATTAAAAGCGACTATCGGCAAGAACTCTTCAAACAGTTTTCCGTTTACATAGGGAAATGCGTTTATTGCTTCATCAAGATTTTTGAGTCTTTTGTTTTGTGGAGTGTTGAGTACCTGATAGAGTTCCGCAATTTTACTTCCGACATCGCTTCCGTCTTCATGAGTTCTATTTTCTATAAACTCTGTAAAAATTCTTTTTTCAAAAATGGATGTGTCTTCTGCAAAAAGCAAGAAAAGAAGCCTCACTAAAAAATGTTCCAGCGGATGTCCGTCATAACCTGTATCTTTGAGCGCATCATGAAGTTTTCCCATGAGCAGTGCGGCTTTAATATTTATGGGGTCTTCTGCAACAACTTTATGCTTCGTGTAACCTGCTATAAAACCAAAGAGGTTGATATTTTTGTAGAGTTCGTTGATGTGAAATTCGTGTGTCGTGGCTTCTTCTAAATCATAAAGTCTAAATATTTCAAAATCAGAGATTAAGATGTACTTTGGAAGTTCTGCTTCTTTTAAACCCGGAAAATAATCCATAGCCTGAGTATAGGCTTTGTCTAAATCTTTTCCTTTTGATTTGTGCTCAACTAAAAGCGTACCTTTCCAAAAAAGGTCAATCCGCCCTCTTTTTTCGCCAAGCTTTTTAACAGGCTCTTCAAATGAAGCAACTCGTTTTCTGGTTATACCAAAAATATTGAAAAAGTCATTCCAGAAACTTTGTGATTCTGCATGTTCTCTCTCTTCACTCTCCCACTCTTTTGAGAAGTTTATCGCTCTATTTTTTATCTCATTCCAACTTAATGCCATTTAGTTCATTTCTTTGATTTTAAAAAAACTGCTTCCGCTTCCGCTAAAATGATAGCCGTATTTGTAATAATTTT
>CALCGG010000040.1 GCA_937900945.1 uncultured Sulfurimonas sp.
GTCTTGTAAATCCCAGCTTCTCATAAAAAGCGACTGACTTTTTCATATCTTTTACACCGAGTGTTATCATACTGATTCTAGGTTGCATTAGTCACATCTCCTTTTCTGAGTTGATTCTTTCAGCTAAATATTCACCTTATCCGTCAACTTCTGCATTATTATTTTATAATCATGTAACATTTTTTCGATAGATTCAATGTCAAAAGTCTCTATCTTTTCGAGTAGTGTCTGAGCGTATTTTTGAATGTACTTGATATTATATTGAGTTGACAAATCAAATAGTGCCGAAGCAAACTGAGATATGATATTCAAATCATTACTCTTGTTGGCGGCATTATAAAGTTCATCCACATCTAATTCATCCAAGAACTTCTTTAAATCTTCTATATTCTCAACTTTAATCTTCTCTTCGATTTTAATATCTTTCGATTTAGTAGCATGTTTTAGAAATTTTGAAATTTCCATATAAAGTTCATTTTTAGAGACAGGCTTTCTTAGGTATCCATCAAAACGCTGCCCTTTTATCTTTGTCAATTCTTTATGGAGGATAGAAGCAGTCAAAGCAACGATAGGAATATCAAAACTCTCTTTTATAATTCTAGTCGCGCTATATCCATCTAATATAGGCATTCTAATGTCCATAAGTATTAAATCCACTTTATTGCTATTTACTTTATCAATAGCGTCTTGTCCATTTACGGCTTCTATTACCTCGATTTGAGTGTCGTTAAAACTTTCTTTTATAAGTCTTCTGTTTTGTTCAACATCATCTGCAACTAAAATAACAGCTTTTTCAAAATCAATAGTATTATATTTTAGAGAAGTACCATCATAATGTTCATCATCCTGAAGTGAGGCAATATCTAAATTTTTTAATTTCAGTATAAAGGTGGAACCTTTTTCCTGCTCACTTTGAACTTCTAATGAACCATCCATCAAGATTGCCAGTTTTTTACTTATTGCAAGTCCCAAACCTGTACCACCGTACTTTCTGACATCTTGATTTTCCTGCTGTTCAAATATATTGAAAATCTTATCTTGTGCATCATGCGCTATGCCGATACCGCTGTCTTGAACTTTTATATCTATATCTATCTTGCTCAAATGCTCATAAACACTCTTTACCTCAACAATTACTTTGACAAACCCCTCATCTGTAAACTTAATCGCATTTGCAATTAAGTTGATAAGCATCTCTCTAAGTCTATAAGAATCAACAAAAATGACTTCAGGCATATTTTTATCTATGCTCAATTCTAAAGTCAAGCCTTTTTGTTCAGCTTGCAGGGCAAAGATTGCAACTGTTTCTTCAAATAATCTTTTTACATGTGTGGCTTTTTTTACAATCTCCAGTTTTCCTGATTCTATCTTAGATAAATCCAATATATCGTTTATCAAAACAAGTAAACTCTCTCCTGCGCTTCTGATAGTTTTTACAAATGACTTTAGTTTTTTATCTTCGATTTTTTCATCTAAGAGTTCGGCAAAGCCTAAAATAGAGTTCATCGGAGTTCTTATCTCATGACTCATATTTGATAAAAAGTTTGATTTTGCCTTATTTGCACTTTGTGCCTCATTTGTTGCAAGCACAAGTTTTTTGTTTAACTCGCTTAACTCCGCTTCAACCTTTTTTCTCTTTTGTATCTCTATAGAAAGTTTTCTGTTCCAAAATAAAGTACCGGAGATAATGAGTAAAAATACTACAATGATTAGAATGACTTGAGTGTAATCAATCGTTGTTTGATACTTGACATGTATCCATCTGTTATAGATTTTATTTTTTTCATTTTCTGAAATAGAGTCTATAGCTTTATTGATTATCTCGATTCCGGTCTTATCCCAATCATTTCTTAGTGCCATTCTAAATTCTGATTGATATTTACTTATCCCGGAAATTTTCAGGTTTGAGAGACCATTTTTTTGTATATAGGTGCTTGCTACCGACAAAAGGTCTATATAAGCATACGCATCCCCTTTTACAACTGCCTTAAATGCTTCGAGTATATTTTTTACCATTACTATTTTTATCTGTGGATGCTCTTTTTTTATTGTTTCACTAAGTGCATACCCTTCAACCATTGCAAGCTTTTTCCCGTACAGCTCTTGTATATCTGCTATAAAATCTGCATCTTTATTCGTTATAAAAACCTGCGGCATCACTATGTAAGGTTTGGAAAAATTAACAACTTTTTCTCTTGAAGAAGTTTCTGTCAGACACGTGTACATGTCTGCTTCTCTTGCGTTTATCTTTTCAACGCTTTGTGACCAGACGTCTGTCGGAACTCTTACAAAGTTTAACCCTGTTTTTTTGCTAATCAGCTCAAGATAACTGCTTGCAATCCCTAAGTATTTATCTCCATCATTAGAAAGATACTCAATAGGTTCAAAATCATTATCAATCACATATCTTATAATTTTATGATTATCTATCCATTCCTGCTGTTTTTTTGTAAACTTTAAAAGCTCATCATCTGCATCTAAATTTTCACTCCACTCACTGTTTATTTTTTGGGCTTCTTGTGGTGAAATATCTCTCAAACTTTTTTGAATTATGCTAAACAAAAGAGGCTTGTCTTTATCTATAGCAACGCTGACGGATGTTTCAAATGTATCTAATTTTGCAACAATACTTAAGTTATTAAACAGATATTTATTTATGATGTACGTCGTTACTGCAAGATTTCCCACATATGCATCAACCTTTCCCAGAGAGAGCATCTCTAAAGACTCCTCATTTGAACTCGAAAGGTGAAGTTTAATATCCGGATATTTCTCTTTTAACCACTCATGTATGTAAGAGCCTTTGTTGACAGATACCACTCTGCCCTTTAAGTCATCCAAAGTCTTTCTATCAGAAGTGCCTGCATGCGTTACAATCACCATAGGCACAGATAAATAAGGATCTGTAAATTTCAGATATTTGTCTCTCTCGGTCGTCTGAACTGCACAGGTAAGACCATCATATTTTTTCTCTTTCATCCCTTTTAGAATATCAGACCACACGCCGGAATAGACCTTAAATTCTAGTCCGCTTTTTTGAGAGATCATTTTTATATATTCAATTGAGAGACCGGAGGGGTTGCCGTCTTTATCTGTAAAATCAAAAGGGGGCCATTTATAGTCAGCGCCAAGTGTTACCAAGGGATGATTTTTTATATAATCATTTTCCTCTTTTGTAAATTGTACGGAGGCATGTAACGTAGATAGAGTTAATAAGAAGATGACTAAAAAGCGTAGTATAGTTTTCACTACTATGCTTCTATGATTATTCGAAAACTTTCTATGTTCTTTTCAAAAAGTTCTACAAGATACGGGTCAAACTGTTTGCCTTTTCGTTCTATTATATATTTCGCAGCTTCATCAAAACTCCACGATTCTTTATAAACTCTTTTATGAGTCAGCGCATCTAGAACATCAGTAAGCGCCACTATTCGTGCATATACATGTATCTCTGCACCTTTTAAACCTTGCGGGTAGCCTGAACCGTCCCACTTTTCATGATGTTGATAGGCTATAATATCACCGGCTTTGAGAAACCTTCTGCTGGATTTTTTAAGTAGATTATGTGCATTTGTAGTATGCTCTTGCATAATTTTAAATTCATCTTCTGTATATCGTGCAGGTTTATGAAGGATATGGTGTGGGACTGTTATTTTTCCTATATCATGCAGAGGGGCAGCAAAATAGATATCTTCAATTTCACTTTGACTAAAACTCTCATGAAGAGTTGCCAAAAGATTTGAAGCATCTGCAACTCTTTTTATATGTTTACCTGTCTCATCAGAAGTAGATTCCATTAATTCAGCAAGAATATAGATGATATCTTTTTGATTTTGTTCAAGCTCAGACAAAAACCTTTTTTCACTCTGCAAGATTTTTACATGTAAATCCAGATTGTTTTGTTTTAAAACTGCTTTTGACCTGTAAAGTTCCAAGTGAGTCGCAACTCTTGACATAAGCTCATCTGCGTGAAAAGGTTTGGTAATATAATCAACTGCACCAAGTTTGAACCCTTCTGTAATTGACTCAATATCAGCCTTGGCAGTTAAAAAAATTATTGGGATTTCTTGTGTTAAAGGATCATTTTTTAAAATTTTGCAGACTTCAAATCCATTCATTTTAGGCATCATAATATCAAGTAAGATTAGATCAAAGCTTTTTGTTTTAACTATATCTAAAGCTTCTTCGCCATCAAATGAATATGAAAAGTTGTAATTATTTTCTTTTAAAATATTCATAGCGACTTTAATATTGTCACTTATGTCATCAACTATCAGAACATTATATGAGTTATCCATAAGAAAACCTTTATATGAAAAAATGTATAAACATTATATCAGATAAATATTTTAACCTGATAATTTTAGTTAAATAATACTACAGAAAATAGCACTGTAATACTCATTTTTCTGTACTTATGCGAAATTTTCTCAAATCCGGAGGCGTTGCATTTTTCGCATTATACTCATCAATCTTGCCGTCACGTTCGCCGTTTACACACCACTCTTTAAGTTCTTCTCTCTCGCCTTTGTAGTCAAAATACGGTACGCTCATTCCGCAACTATGTTCAACACAATAGATGTGAAGTTTAACAAATCTACGCATTCCTTCTAGGCTTGTTTCATCAAAAAGTGCCCGAGTGTTTTCGTCTGATTTATCAATGAGTTCCCCTTTGCAAAAGAGTCTTACAATGCGCGGTTTACCTTCAAATGCGGTGAACATAACAGTCACTTCTCCATCAGCCTCTATATCTCGCGCCGTTCTGTTACCGCTTCCGGCATAGTCTAAAAAAACAGCTTCGTTATCACCTAAAATACGAAACACATCATAAGCTCTAGGACTTAAGTTCACTTCAGCGCCCTTACTCGCACTTGCAATGAAAAACATGTGCTGCGCAGCTATAAACTCTTTATCTGTTTGACTTAATTTTTCATATCTTTGACCCATTACTTATCCTTGTATTTTATTTCGATGCTATTCTCATCGCGAGCTTGCGGGCAATCGGAAACACAATCAGTACACTTGGAAATGCGATGGCATAAGCAACCACCCACGCATGAAACCAAATCTCCATGAAATTGTTTACCCAGCCCAAGTTAATAAATGAAATCGCTCCAGACATAATCAAGCTCATAAAACCGGAGAGTAAAAGTGCCTGCACCTGATGAAGATATTTGATTGAAACCATTTTTTTCCTTTTAATTACTTTCACATATGATTGTGATATTTTAAACAATGCCTTT
>CALCGG010000041.1 GCA_937900945.1 uncultured Sulfurimonas sp.
ACAAGCGAAATAAATAAATTATTTGATAAAATTTAGAATGAAACGAAAAAGTAGTACTTGATTTTACTTGGTTTATCATCATGAAAAGGTATGATTGAAGCACTCGAAATTTTTATTAAGTCGTACATTTAGATAAAAACTCAATGAAACAAGTTTTTACAATTATAAAATCAGTCATGCCCTTTTTTTATTTCACATAATATTTAAATCTATTTTAACAAACTCTGTTTCTACCACTCTTCTTAGCCATATATAGTGCTTTGTCTGCTCTAGCTAATGCTTCCTCTATTTGTTTCTCATTTTCAATGTCAAGTTCACTAACACCTATACTAATAGTAAATGAAATAGACTTATTTTCATTAATGCTCACTTCTTTTTTTTCAACAAAGGCTCTTAATGTATCGGCAAATTTATCGGCAGAATCTTTTGATGTGTTTGGAAGCAAGACAACAAATTCTTCTCCGCCTATTCTAGCTACTATGTCACTTGCTCTTGTCTGTTTTAAAAGAAAAGAAGCCAAATCTTTAATTACCTCGTCACCAATAGCATGTCCATAGGTATCATTAATTTTTTTAAACTTATCTATATCTATCATCAACATACTTACTTTAGTTTGTTCTCTTTTTGCTAAACTTATAATATTTTTGGCCATATCAAAAAGATATCTTCTGTTGTAAAGCTTTGTTAAGGGATCAATATTGGCCAACTTTTTCAATGCCTCTTCTGTAGTCTGAAGTTTAGTGATGTTGTTTGAGCTGATAACTGCTCCAAGCACTTTACCTTTTGAGTTTTTATGTGGAATATAAGATACATCCATATAAACTTTACCGACTTTCATTTCAAACCAAGCACTGTAATGAACTTCTTTGCCACTAAAACATATATCTAAGTTCTCTTTTAATAGGTTTTTGAAAATATCTTCTCCAAAAAGTTCCAAAACAGTATGACCTACTATCTCTTTTGTAGTTTTATTATGTGCGATTAGGTACATTGGATTAACAACTTTATAGACATAGTTTGTATCTATATACGACATATGACTCTTGGTTGAATCAACAATTTTTTTATAAACCTTCAACTCATCTTCAAGCTCTTTTTTCTCCGTTACATCGGTAAAAGTACCAATAAAACGGGTAGCTTTACCATCTTTGTCAAAAGTTGTGTTCCCACGAGAATGCATCCAGATCCAGTGTCCATCTTTATGTCGTACTCTATGAATGCTCTCATAAAAGTCAGTTTCTTTTTCGTGATTTTTTCGTGCCTCTTCCATCACTTCATCAAAATCTTCAGGATGAACTCTTTCTTTCCAATGCTCAAAGGCATTTAAGTGTACCTCATTTTTATCATAGCCCAATATCTCGAACCATCTAGTAGATAAGTATCCATCATTCCAATTTTGAACATTAAATTCCCATACTGCATCTTTGTTAGCATTTAGAGCTGTTTCCATTCTCTCTTTTAGAATTTTTATTTCGCTTGCTTTTTCTTTGAGATATTTGTCTAATCGTCCAAAGATAATCGAGATTATAAAAATAAAAATCACAAATACAAAAAGTGCGGTATGGACTAAGAAATCTTTTATCTCTATAGAACTTTTTTGCAGTTCTGATTGGTATACAGAGGAGACTATATACCAATCAAGTTCTGGGACATACTCTATCCAAGAGGCTTTTTCATAGATATAGTTTTCTTTATCATCTGCTTTGTCCCATAAATAATGCAACTCTTTAGAATTGTTATAGGCTTTTAAGAGATCTTTATATAATAAAGTAAAGTGCTGATTCTCAATATTGTTGAGATTAATATTTTTTAGAGCGTTATCTGGATGATAAAGTAAGTCACCTTTGGAATTAAAAACATAAATATAACCTGTTTGAGCAATTTTGGTTTGTGCTATGATTTTGTAAAGAGCATTGGATAGCTCTTTTTTTCTATCTTTGAGATTTTCTTTATGAATATCTAATGCAGTTTTTTTGAAATAATTTATGTCTTGGTAAATGTTATGACTAACAGAGGATATTTTATCCATAATTGCTATAGCATTTTTCTTTTCTATGTTATAAACACTCTCTTCAACTTTAGGAAGTATGAAGATGAAAACTACAATAAAGTGAAGTATGCCTAAAAAGAAAACGATTGAAATAGGTTTGATAAAAAGCGTTGGTCTAAACATTTCATACCTTATACATGCGTGTTTTGGCAAAGCGTAGTAATAGATTTCTTTCAATCCAGATTGTACAATAAAATTATAAAAAATTATAAAACAGTGCTAATTTATTTGTAAGGATTAAACATTCATTAGAGATATTAGTACTTCATTAATATCTTTCTCGTATTGAAGGAGAGATTCACTTACAGGGGTGTAGTTTTGAGTGTTTCAGGCGAGAAAAAACTAACATTATTCTTACCCAAGCCTTTTGCGGCATACATTGCTGTGTCGGCATTCTTGATTAAATCAACGGATGTACTTCCGTCATCTGGGAACATGGCAATGCCAACGGATGTTCCTATCTGGAGTACTTCACCGCGAATCTCCATAGGCTCCCTGATCGAACTGACAATACGGTTAGCGATATACGTAACTTCGTCTTTTCCTTTGGGATTGTTGATAAAGAAGATGAACTCGTCGCCACCCACGCGGGCCACAGTATCTGATTGCCGCACCAGTAGCAGGAGCCTTTTGGCTACCTCTTTTAACACATCGTCCCCGACATTGTGACCAAACTTGTCGTTGATGAACTTGAATCCGTCAAGATCGAGAAACATCAGCGCCAGACTGCACTGTTCACGCTTGGAATTGATAAGTCTTTGGTCAAGCCGCTCCATTAGCAAAGTACGATTTGGCAAGTCGGTCAAGGCATCGTGAAAAGCCAAGTGCTTTATGTGTTCATCTTTATGCCAAAGATCAGTAATATCGTTGAATACCGATACATAGCGAACAGGTTCACCGTCCCCATCGCTAACCATACTGATAGTCATGCGTTCCAAGTAAAGTCCTCCGTCTTTGCGACGGTTCCATATCTCGCCATTCCACCGACCCTTGGTTTTTATCTCCTTCCACATGGAGTCGTAGAATTCTTGGTCGTGTCGGTTGGATTTAAGCATGCGGGGTGTCTGTCCGACGGCCTCTTTCTCCGTATAACCGGTTATCTCGGTAAAACTTGGATTAACCGACAAGATAATCCCATTGGCATCGGTAATCACGACACCATCGAGCATGTTTTCAAAAACACATGAGGAAAGTTTGAGTTGCGCCTCCATTTCCTTTAGAGCCGTCACCTCGCTGGCCAAAATTGAAAACCCTTTGACAGTACCATCAGCATCGAAATCTGGGATGTAGTGCCCGATGATATTACCCACTTTTCCGCTGACTTTTTTCAGAGTCCTCTCAAAGCGTTGCGGCTCACCCGCCAAGACTCCGTGAATATGAGGCTCATTCAGTGCAAATAAATCTTCTCCTACCAGTTCCTGAAATGTGATACCGATAATCTCCTCGGACCGCTTATCGAACCACTCGCTGTATGCATTGTTAGCGAAGCGACATCGTAAATCTTTATCCCAATAACCAATCATATTGGGCATGTCATCAATGATGGATTTGAAAAATTGTTCACCTTTAGTACTGACCTTCTGTACTAATTCAACCTGGTCTTTTTCCATCGTTACATTCATGTCCCATCCTTAATAACATTGGTTTTCTAGGAATTACACCTCTGTGAATGAATCTCCACTTTTATGATGTACTTTTCAATCTAAACATCATAGCATACAATATAGTCAATCTTACGACTCTCTCAATCTCTCTTGAACTTCATCAAATATCACTTTCACATCTTCAGAATTTTTAGCACCAATTTTACTAAATATTAGTATGGCAATCCACGCAGCGATAAAACCGGGGAGGAGTTCATACAGATCAAAAATCCCGCCTTCGAGCTGTTTGTAAGCTATGACAGTCACAGCACCGACAACCATTCCCGCAATTGCTCCGTTTTTAGTAATAGTGTGATTGTAAAGTGAGAGGATGACAAGCGGACCAAATGCTGCACCGAAACCTGCCCATGCATATGCTACGAGCTTTAAGACACTGGAATTTTCATCTGTGGAAATGTACCAAGCTATCACTGCTATGGCTATTACCGTGAACCTTCCTACCCATACAAGCTCTTTGTCAGTTGCATCTTTTCTGAGTATCACATGGTAAATATCTCTTGTAAGGACTGAAGAGGAAACAAGTAGTTGAGAGTCGATTGTGCTCATAATAGCGGCTAAAATTGCTGCAAGTAAAAATCCTGCAATCCATGGGTTGAAAACTAATTGGGAAAGTGTAATAAAGATTTTCTCGCTGTCTTGAAGATCTACTCCATGTGATACAACATAGGCAAGTCCAAAAAATCCTACTGCCAATGAACCGATGATTGAGATTATCATCCAAGTCATGCCGATAGTTTTTGCACGGTTCATCTCATCTTCGTGGCGGATGGACATAAAACGAACCAGAATATGGGGTTGTCCAAAATATCCAAGTCCCCAAGCCATCAAAGAGAGTACACTGACTATGGATGCACCGCTTAAAATATCCAGATTAGACGGGTCAACAGACTCTATAATTCTCAGTCCCTCACTCACTCCTCCAACGTCGTAAATAACGACCATAGGCACAATGGCTAAGGCAAGCATCATCAATATCCCCTGAATAAAATCTGTCCAGCTTACAGCATTGTAGCCGCCTAAAAAGGTGTAAGACACGATGACAAAACTTCCAATAAGAAGTGCCGTGTCGTAGTCAAGATGAAAGGTGGCTTCAAAAAGTTTTGCACCACCGACAAGTCCGGAAGATGTGTAAAGAGTATAAAAAACCAGAATAACCACAGCTGTCACAATTCGAAGTGAATTTCCTTTGTCGTTAAAGCGGTTCGAGAAATAATCAGGGATGGTAATTGCATTTGTGAGATGATGGGTATAAACACGAAGAGGCTTTGCCACATAGCTCCAGTTGAGATATGCTCCGATGATGAGACCAACGGCAATCCAACTGCCGACAAGCCCCTCTGAGTACATCATGCCAGGAAGTCCTAAAAGCAGCCATCCGCTCATGTCTGATGCTCCCGCACTCAGTGCTGTGACACCTGGACCTAAACTTCTTCCGCCTAAAACAAAATCGCTTAGGTCATCTGTTTTAAAATAAAAATAAAACCCTATCCCTATCATCACTAACATGTATGCTGTAAATGAAATAATTACCGGTATTTCCATTATTTTTCCAATTCTTTTACGAGACCACGAAGCCCTAAATTTCCATATCTATGGTAACTGTCTGATATGCTCTGCTCAATAAAATAATGCATCAGTTCAATACGCCCATGCTCCATAAACGGCTCCGTTGCAATATACAAAGCATACTCTGCAACAGCTTCACACATAGCAATCTTTGGAGGCTGTAAAAAGCGGATTCTCTGTACGCTCAGCATCGCTTTTTCCAGAGCAATTTCATCTTCCAAAGCAAAGGTGTCATCGTTCTCAAGCAAGAAAGATTTTTTCTCTATCAGATAAAGCAGTCCTTCACTTTTAGGGTTGTTGGGAATTGAGACATAAACTTTCGCACCTACCATTTTTGCGGCAGCGATAGAGGCTAACATCTCATATAAAATATCATCTTCATCAAAGCGGAACAGGACACTTTTTACCCCGATGTAACGTATAACATTACTTTCCCCCCTGATGTTTGAATAATCATGTTCTTTGTTAAAATGGGTCTGTAGCCAATGAGTGAAATCGTTTGTTAGTTTTAACGTTTTTTCAAGAGAGTATGCAATGTCATTCTCTTCTTCTAAGAGAGGTCTTAATTTATCAGCATAGAGATTCTCAGAACTTTCCTCTTCAAAATGCAGTTTCATAAATTGCGATATATAATTAAACCCTCCTGCTTTTTTACCGCTTCCTATCGCAGATTTTCCCATGCCGCCAAATGGCTGACGGATAACTATAGCACCGGTTGTCATTCGGTTTATATATAAATTTCCGGCGTGGAGTTTTTCTTTAAATATCTCCTGTTCTCTCTCATCCAAACTCTCCAAACCGGAGGTAAGTCCATAACCCGTAGAGTTTACGATGTCGATTGCATCTTCAAGATTCTCGGCACACATCACACTTAAAACCGGACCGAAAAGCTCATGCATATGACAAAAATCACCACGCGAAGTTCCCCATCGGATAGACGGTTTTAACATGTAGGGATTATTATCTGCATAGGATGGTTCAAGCGCCCACTCTTCCCCCTCATCTAAGTGTGAGAGAGCATTTTTTAGGTTACCTGAGGGGAAATCCACTACTGAGCCTATACGGTTATGAAGTTCCCACACTGAGCCTACATGTAAAGATGAGGCGGCGTCAACCAACATGTTTTTAAAGTTTTCATCTTCATACACTTCACGCTCTAAAACCAAAAGTGAGGTCGCAGAACATTTCTGTCCGGAGTTGTTAAAAGCAGATGCTACTATGTTTTTAACTGCCTGATCACGGTCTGCCAAGGCAGTGACTATGGTAGCATCTTTACCACCTGTCTCAGCACTCAGATGAATGTCAGGACGGCTCTTTATTATCTGTTTTGCCGTTGTCTCTCCACCGGTAAAAATCACAAAATCCACATCACTGTTCGTTATAAGATGCTTTCCTGCTTCCTTACCGCTACATGGAACAAACTGTAAAGTGTTTTTACTCACACCTGCGTCCCAGAAACATTGACAAAGTCTGTATGCACAAAGTACCGCGTCAGACGAAGGTTTTAAAATAACAGTATTTCCTGCCGCTAATGCTGCGGCTATACCGCCGGCAGGGATAGCAATAGGAAAGTTCCAAGGACTTATAACAAGACCGACACCTTTACCTTCTGCTTCCACTCCATCAAGGGCTCTCAGTTTTTGGGCACTGTAAGGGTAAAAGTTTAAAAAATCTATCGCTTCTGAAACCTCAACATCTGTCTCTGAAAACACTTTGCCCACTTCTGCCGCTGCAATGCCGACTAGGTCAGCTCTGCTTTTTCTAAACTCCTGTGCCACATCCATTAGAACTTTTTGTCGCTTTATTGAACTGAGTTTACGCCAACCCTCAACATCAGCTTTTGCAATGGACACTGCCTTTTCTAAGTCACTTTGAGATGCTCTTGTATAAGTTCCGACAATCACTTTTTCATGGTATTGGGATTTATCTATTACATCCACACTGTTTTCTGATTTTATAAGTTCTCCACCAACGACAGCAGATGCATGAAAACCGCCATTTTTTGAGATATTTTTCCATTTCTCACTGATAGTTTCTGCCCATTTTATGTTTTGCAGCAATGAAAAATCAGTATCACTCTCATTTTTAAAAGTGTAGTTTTCTATGTCTGACTCAGATTTTAAAATTTCTGTATTTCTGTTTTGGGTACGAAAAGGACTAAGGGCAATTTGAGGCAGAATTTCTATGGAATCATCATAACTTTTAAGAAGTATTTTCCAAGCAGGTGAGTCTACATGTAGCCCAAAACTGTGGCGTAAAAAGTTTTCTTCGGCAGTGTTCTCATCAAAGCGTCTGACAAGGTAAGCAATGGCATTTGTAAACGTCTCCTTCGTCGCTGTCGGCGCATACAGGATGACATTTAAGCCCTCTTTTTTGAGTACATGGTACGCTGTCTCGCTCATCCCTTCGAGCATCTCCGCACTGCAGTAAGATTCAACACCTCTCTCTCGCGCAAGCAACATTGCTACGGCATGGTCAAAAAGATTGTGCGAAGCTATACCTACATGTACATAGGGAGCCACTTTTTCATCGATGAGATAATCCATTAAGATTTTAAAGTTTGCATCAGTCTCGGCTTTGTTCAAGTAAGTCACACAAGGCCAGTTACGCATGCTCGCTTCTGTAAGTTCCATCTCCTGATTTGCACCTTTTACCAAGCGGATTTTAATCGGTACACCACCCTTGTTGATTCTTTTTTTTGCCCAAGTTACAAGTTTTTTGAGATTTTCCAAAGTGTCTGGAAGATAAGATTGTAAAACAATTCCCGCTTCAAGTGAATAGAACTTTTCTTTTGAGAGTGTCTGCATAAAGGCATCTATAGTTATATTTATATCACGGTATTCTTCCATATCCAAATTGACAAACTTGTACTCTTGTTTGCCATTATGGAGAAATGTGTTTTGCATCGCTGCTGAGTAAATACGTTCGAGTCTATGCGAAATCTCATTTACACTCCAGACATGCGCGGCAGGAATGACTTGTGAAAATATAGTGGAGATTTTTATGGAGATATAATCTATATGTGGATTTTTTAATGCGTTGATATATTTTTGTATTCTGGCTTGGGCTTCTTTTTCACCTAAGACCATTTCACCAATGATGTTGATATTGACTCTGGTGTGCTCTTCGCGTCGCTTTTTCAGGTGTTTGTTTAGTGGAGAATCTTCACCTTTTATAACTATTTGACTGATGTCATGACGAAGATATTGGATAAAAAGTTCGACAGAGGTATCGGGCATATAAATCCCAATATGTCGAAACGACCATACAAGCAACTCCTCAACATCTGTAAAGATATCTGTATCTTTATACTTTGAAAATATGTACTCTAATTGATTTGCAATTCGTTTGGAGTTATGAGCGCGAAAACTTTGGTCCAGTAACTCGATAAGAAAAATCTTATTCATAGGATTTTTCAGCATTCTTTTCATTATCTCATGAAATTTTTTCTCACTTCTTTCTCTGCTTCTGTCAATCTCACTTTGCCATGAAGCGGCTACATTTTTTGCCGATTCAAATATTGTTGTACTAATTTGCATTTTATATCCCTTCTTTTTTATGGTATCAGGATAGATTTAAAACAAACTTATTTTGCTGATGATTTTAAATCAGCCGAACCACTCTGTCATTTTGCTTTTAGCTTTCTTCTTTACCTCTTCATCGATATATGCTATTACGGTAGCCAAAGCCATTGCTAAAACTCCCAAATCATCACTATAGCCAATCAGAGGAGTAATATCGGGGATAGCGTCTATAGGAAAAATGAAATAACCTAAAGCACCATATATAGTCGATTTAGCCCATGTCGGAGTGTCGGGACTTTGAGCTGAATAATACAACTTTAAAGCAGTTTCTACAACTTCAGCGCCGGCGACTTTAGCATATCCGGATAATTTATTGAAAAAGTTTTTTTTTGAATACTTTTTTGAATACTTCGAATCATCTATAGTTTCCATTTTATTCCTCGCTCTATCGATTTAAAGTGAGTATATCATATAAGCGCTGGAACATAATGAATTCAGTTGATTGGTATATACGCAGATCCATCATTTTGTTTATCTATGAGGCCGATTGTTGAGGTTGCAACCACTTTAACAAAATCATATATATTTGTTTTATCTATTTTTAAATTCTTCATACCTACCGCGCATATTAAGAATTCCACATCGTAAGTATCAAACAAAGTCCTGATTCTTTTGCTTAACTCACTTTGCGATTTAAGCAACTCTTTATCATTTTTAAAAGTTGATGAGTCCAAGTCCTTCACAAAGAATTTATATGCATTTCCATGTATTACTACTGTAACCTCAAGTTCTTCAAGTTTACCTTCATAGTATGCTTTTTGATGAGCAATGCCTGAGAGCACTTTTTTCTCAAACGTTTTTATATCTCCGGTTGTTAAATCAAAGACTACTTTTTTAACAACATCTGCACTTAAAAATGCCCAAATAGATATTAGCAGTAATAATATTTTCATCTTAATCCTCTCTATAATTTAACTTATTCAGTTGAATCTTGAATAATTGTCGTCATATCTGCTTGCGTATCATCCAGCATTTTGAGCAACTCTTTATCTTTTAATGATAACATAGAAATAAGACTGTTAATATTAAGTGAGACAATCTCAGTTTTATTGCTCCCTTTTTTATGGTAAATCACCATAGTACACGGCGCAAAGGCACCTGCTTCGGGTGTCGCTTTAGATAACTCATAAATGATTTTTAATTTGCATAATGAATATGAATGGTAAAACATGTAATCATTCATACCATTATTCTTCAGCTCTGCATTAAAATCAAGATAGTTGGCAACAACAAAACCATTCGTTTTCATGTTGCCTTCCATCATCATCATCATGTCGTCGTATCCACTATTTGCATCTTCGTCATCTACATCAAAGGAGTATTTTGTATAAAGTTCACTCTTTGTATTTGTTGCTTCATAACTTAAAAAACTCTCTTGTGCTGTTGGAAAAATCTTTTTCATTGTCTTTTTGTTCAGTGCTTCGAGTTCGTTAAATAACACATCTTTAATATCTAAGATTTTTTCTTGTGCGGAAGCGCTTAGTAATGCTACGTATAAATTATCATCATTTTGGCGCTGATATACAGCAATAGAAAATGGGACGAATATTCCGGCTTTATCGTATTTTACGACTAGTTTTTTTGCAAAATCCGGATGGTACACTGACATTAGATTATAACTCTCAAATACGGTATTTCCAAACTGTTTTTTATAAGGACCGTTCATATCCTGATTTTTAGCAACTGTATAGCCACTGTTTTTTAAGCCATCAGCAACTGTCTGAGCACTTATTTTATGATTTTGATTTTCTATTTTATATACTAAAATATTATCATTTGCATTTACCCATGTAAATAGCATTGCAATTAAAATAATTGCTCTTTTCATCGTTTGTAAATTCATTGTATTTTCATCCTTTCTTTCTTTCTTTTTACGGTTTGATGTATATCCAACCGCTTTTTACACGTTCAAGCAATTCAACTACTCCGGCAGTTACAACAACTGAACCTTCAACTAAATCTTCTTCTTTGATGTTTTTCGTTTTCATAGTATTGTGACATGCAACAAAAACCACATTACTTTGCATCAAAGCATCCACTCTCTTTGCAATCTCTTTTTCACTCTTCAACAGTAATTTGATGCCTATAGAGTATGCAACGATTTCCATCTCCACATTATCGGTTCCATAAAATTCTAGAACATTGTTTGCAACACTTAAAATATGATCCAGCGCATGCGGTGAGTCTTCTGTTATTGCAAAAACAATCTGTCTTGGATTGGCAAAAGATGGTTTAGGTTCTGCGAACTCAGTATCTCCAAACATAAAAGAACTCAGCAGTAACAGTATATAAATGTACCTCATTTTAACTTCTCCGTTAAAGATTTAAAGTCTTCTATATTCCAAGAACCAGGCACTTTTTTTACAACTTTTTCATTTTTATCTATGAAAAAAAATGTTGGCGTTATACTCACTTTTAAATCAAGAGGCAACTCATCATCATCCAGATTCATCTTTACAGGTATAAATCTATTTTCTATCCACTCTGCCATCTCTTTATCTTCAAATACATCTTTTTCCATGTCTGTACAGTAGTGGCATCCGGTGCGGACTACATCTATCATAATAAGTTTGTTTGTTTTTTGCTGCTCTATCTGAGCTGATTGATATGTTTTCCATTCAAAAGCAAATAAAGTGAATGAAGAGATTAGTATCAAAAAAACTATTTTACTCATTGTTCCCACTCCAACATTCTGTAAGCGATAGCAACATTTTGTCTATGCATGCCATCATACATTTTAAAGTTTTTAAAATCTTCCATTGTTATGCTGTTTACTGCATCATCAAGGTCTTCACCCTCTTCCATGGCACTTGAGATTTTCTCTTTTAACTGGGTTAAATATTTGTAGGTGGCATCCACTGAGGTTTTATCTACAATCTCTCCATGTCCGCCTATAATATACTTCACATCCATCGATTTGATTGTATCGAGTGCTTCTATCCAGTTATTTATATTCCCATCACGTATAGACGGTATTCTCTCGTTAAAAACCAAATCTCCTGCAAATAGAGTTGAATACTCCGGAATGTAGACGAAAAGGTCACTGTTTGTATGAGCTTTTTTATTTACACTTTCTATGGTTACTTTTTTACCATCAAGCTCTAAAACTTTTTTATTATCTACAAAAATATTTGGAAAAATTTGTTCAGTACCCGCGTAAGCTTCTTTACTTATTCGCATCTGCATTCTGGTTTTTTCAGGTTTTACTTCATTTTTAAACTCTTTGGAGCCTATAATATTTACACCTATTTCTTTATAGTAAGCATTTCCCAGCCAGTGGTCATCATGTGTGTGGGTGTTGATTACATGCGAGATTGGTAAATTTTTTATTTTTTTCATGAGAGCGTAGGCTTGTTTGGCATATAAATATGTAGGACCGCTATCTATGACAAGATAGCCAGTCCCCATATCTACAAAACAGGAGTTGGACATGTTACCGTTATTGTGAGTGTCCATAACTTCAGGCTTCCCGAAGAAACAATAAGTGCTAACATTCACTTTTGAAGGGGTCAAGTCATATTCAAAAGCCAACATCGGCATTGCTGCTAAAAGGAGTGTCAAAAGCGTTCTCACAATAATCACCTCTTAAAATAAGTAGTTTAGTTCGAAACGGTATTCGTTGTACGAATCTTTGTCTGTGCTTCCAACGCGATCATCCGCACTTTTTAAACCTATACGAAGTTTTCCCTCAAGACCGGTTGCAATTTTTTGAATGAAATCCATATGTAAGATGCTGCTATCTGCTTCAGCACCACTAACTTGCTTGTCTTCATCAAAATCTTGCATAGCATAACGAGCCATAGCACTAAAACCAGGGATTATGTTCGCTTTACCAAAGTCATATTTTACTTCAGCTTCCGTAGTTTTAGTATTTGATTTCCAGTTATACTGAGCCATTGCACGAGTATACCCGCCAGTCGGGAAACCTCTCCATGGAGCTACAATATCTCCCTCATCAGCAACTGCGGAGTAAGCTACCTGAACTTGTAATGGTCCTTTTTTAAGAACCAAACGAGCCATTGCAAGTGAACTATCCAAAGAGCTGCCATCTGTATATCCCATAGCAACTTCATTAGCTGCATTTACAGTTCCGCTTAAACTTGCTCCACCGACTTTACCGCCACCATTATCCATCTGCTTCATGTAGCGGACACCTGGAGTAAGAGAAAAACCTGATGGTAAACCAATCATGTAATTAAGTTCACCTGTTACAGAAGAAACAACATCAGGAACTCCGGCATAAGTAACATCGATTTGAAGATTCTCTATAGATGTATTTTTAATATCTCCAACAATTAATGCATGTTCAGTATCGTCACCAGCTGCTACAAAGTTCGCATGTGTCAAACCTTTGTGCACTGCTGAATCATCATTGTTAGCCCAAGAATCACCAGATGAATCTTTAAAAGTAATTACATCATGAAATTCTGTGTGGTCACGAAGTTTTTGAGCAGAAAAGTAAGCTGCTCTAAGTGTTGTTTTTGGGACTTCTTTTGTTTCTACGCTAAAACCTTCAAAAGTATTTGGAATCATTTTTGTATCATTTGATTTTGTTAAAAAAGACTCAAATATTTGGCGACCTGCTTTCACTGTAGTTTTACCAAAATCGTATTGTAAATAAGCTTGGGCAAGAGATGCCATAGCCCAATTTCCATTGTCTCTTACATTCTTACGACTAAAAGTATCTTTACCTGATTTTGTCGTTCCTACATCTGCATTATTGTCACGAAGACCATCAAACGGGCTATCTGAATAGTAAAGTCCAGCAGTAGCACTAAGTCCTGCAAACGCTGCAGTTTTGTAGATTAAACTACCTCCAAGACCTAACGCTCTATTATCTCTGTTATTATCATTATCTTTCCAATCCCACATAAAAGAGTTCATTCTTAAGCGACCGTAAAAAACACCGTTTGCGAAAGCATCTGTTATATTATCCGCAGTGCCTGGAAGTGTGTTGTACACCT
>CALCGG010000042.1 GCA_937900945.1 uncultured Sulfurimonas sp.
TTTGAGCTCTGCGATTGAACTATATTCATTGAGGTAAATTCTTTCACACTTTGCACTTCTCCAGAACCGCTCGACACAAATATTATCCGTTGCTCTGCCTTTGCCGTCCATTGAAATGATAATCCCATTATCAATTAAAGTTTGTGTATGGAGATGGCTGGTGTATTGGCTTCCTTGATCAGTGTTAAATATTTTAGGTTTGCCATACATCGACAGCGCTTCATGTAGCACATCCATAACGAGAGCTGTATCCATGGTATTTGATATCTTCCAAGCGAGTACTGCTTTAGAATACCAGTCAATAATTGCTGCAAGATAAACCATACCACCATTGATTTTTATATAGGTGATATCAGTTGACCACACCTGATTGGCTCTGATTATATCTATCCCTCTGAGCTTATATGAGAACTTGGGATGTTGTTTATCCGGCTGTGTCAGGTGTATCGGTCTCACAGCCAGTACAGCTTTGAATCCTGCCTCTTTACGATATGCTGCAACCGTGTTGGCGCAAACATCATATCCATCTTCTTTGAGTTGCTGATGTACCTTGAGATAGCCATAGACAGGTATTGCTTCAAAAATCGTGTCAATATGCTTTTTAAGTGCTATCTTCGTTTCATTAACAACTGGCTCATAATACAAACTGCTTCTATTGAGGCTTATGAGTTCACATTGACGTGATACGGATATGGTTGTAAGCTCAGACTCAATGATAACTCTCTTCTCATATAAGTCCAAGCTTTCTAGCTTTCCCGTTGCCCACTCCAATTCAACTGTCATCTTACCAACAACCTTTGCGTAGTTATCATTTTTTTCTTCTAGCTCAATGATTTTATCTTTATATTCTTTTACCGCTTTTGCTGGCTCCATTGCTATCTCAGCATTTGCCAAAAATGTTGCCTTCCAGTTCTGTAAATTTTTTGGAATGATATTATTTTCACTGGCAATCTCATTTAATGTTTTTTCATTTTTTAATACTTCTAGTACTAATCTTGTTTTTAATTCAGTACTATACTTTGTCATCTTTCGACTCATAATTTACCCCTTGTAATAATCTACGTATCTTAACTCTTTTGGAATTAGAGAATGATTTTTCTTGTCCTGATTTCTTGGGGTATTATACTGCTTATATAAGATTGATGTACATTCAGAGTAAAATTGATTATGAGCAATAGAACCAATGA
>CALCGG010000043.1 GCA_937900945.1 uncultured Sulfurimonas sp.
TTCAAACTCCCAACTCTTTGAAGTTTGTTTAACTCTTTTAGTTTTGCAATATCTCTCTTAATTGTTTTATCACTTACTTTGAGTATTTCAGCTATTTGAGCAGATGTTATATCTTTGTTTTTTTCTATAAGTTTTATGATTTCATCAAGGCGATTTAAAGGGACATTTTTGGGGACATTTAAAGGGACATTTTTATTTTCTTTTATCGTGTTTTTTAAAGCATTGAAAATAACTTCAAGCATAAACTCTATAAAGGGTGTGCTCTCACCTACACTTCCAGAATCTTCCAGTGCTTTATAGTATTTTTCCTGATTATCACGAATCATACTCTCTATGGGGATGAAGCCAAATATTTTCTTATAATGATTCAGGACTACACTCTGCCAAAGTCGTCCGACTCTGCCATTTCCGTCACTAAAAGGGTGTATAAATTCAAACTCATAGTGAAATATACACGATACTATAAGCGGATGTTCTTTTGTAGTTTCCAGCCACTCAAACAAATTGCCCATCAGTTCTGCTACATGTAAAGGTGATGGGGCTACATGAGTAACTCCATCTTTGCCGCCTATTCCTACATTTGTACTTCTATATGTTCCAGCATTTGTTAAAAGCTCATCCATCATTAATTTGTGAGAATATAACAAATCTTTTTCTTTTTCAAATGAGTAGTTGTCTAAATGCTCATAAGCTTTTATAGCTCCTTGAACTTCTGCAATTTCCCGCATGGTTCCTAAAACTGTTTTACCGTTTATGACATTGGTGACTTTCTCTTCACTAAAGCTATTACCTTCTATTTGAAGCGTTCCGGTGATGCTTTTTATACGATTTTTTTTACGAAGTTTTGGAGTATTTAGGTTAGCTTCTATATGTTTTATGTCAGTTATTACTTCAACAATATCACTTACTAAAGAAAGTATTTTAGAAGTGATAGTAAATGGCGGCTGATAACCCATGACTAAACCTTAAATTTAATTAGTGCTATATCATAACACAACATTTTATAAATACTTTATTCTCTGTCACAAATAGTCGCAAACTCACAATACATACAGTTCTTCAAATCTTCACACTTGTCAAACTCATATTCATCATGAGCTAAAATATCTTTTATATTGGATTCCAGCACTGCAAGTTTCTCTTCCAAAAATGCTTCATGAACTATTTTAGACTCTTTTAAATCATAATATCCGCACCCCAAGAGTACTTCCTCGCTACCGCTCACAGCGCATGCCGTAACATTGCCCAATTGTTTTGCCAATAGATAATAAAACTCCAGCTGAAAGTCTGTAGCTTCTGTGAAATTTTTGGCTGTGTAGATTGGATAATTGCCTGTTTTATAGTCTAGTACAAATATCTCATCATCTCTTTTATCTACTCTATCGAGTACACCGGTTAGAGTAAGTCCTGCAAATTCACACTCTAGGTTTTTCTCACACACTTCTACATGCCAAGATTCTTTAAATCTTTTTACTTCTGCTTCGCAGAACTCATCCATTCTTCTTTTTTGCAAACTGATGAGGTACTTTTCAAGCTCACTTTTTCCACATGCAGCGTCAAGCTCTTTGTGTAAATCTCTTTTTAACTCTTCTGTACTGAGATAACTGTTTTTTTTGCTGTACAGCTCTTTGAGCGCTGAGTGGACATCTACACCGATTTCCCACTCTTGGGGCATGTCTTTTGGTATCTCATGTTGGTCAATATGCTCTATGTATCTATAATAAAACTTTCTTTTACATGTAAGGAATGTTTTGAGTTTTGAAGATGAGAGTTTTTTCTCTCTGAAGTTATATTTTTGTACAATTTTTTCTTCTGTCTTACCATGTGGAAGTGCTCTTGTAAAAAGTATGCTTGCATAGTCTATCTCTGCATGTATGTTCTTTTCTTTTATATTTAGCTGTTTTAAAAATCTTGAAGCACTGCTTTCGCTTGACTTAACATAAGAAATTGCCACCTCTTTTGAGCGATTTATCAACATGTCATAATAGTGTTTTTGGAGATTTTCTCTGTCATTCATGGTTGGCAGTGAGGCTGTTTCTCTGATATTAGTATTTAAAAACATATCTTTGTCGCTTCGCTTTGGTACATTAGAGTCGCTGAAGTCGACAATGATAACTGCATCAAACTCAACCGCCCTAGTCTCAAGAACACCCATGACGGTTATTTTCCCGCCTCTGACATCGTCAAGTGTTCTTGATGCAAGTCTTTGTAGGAACACTGACAAAAGTGATTTAACGCTCATCTCCTGCATGTGAGGTAAAATATTTTTAAAACTGTAAATCTCTTCTTCAAAGATTTTCAGTTCTATTTTCGAGGCTATACTCTCTTTATACACATTTAAAAAAGCTGTAAAATCTACCTC
>CALCGG010000044.1 GCA_937900945.1 uncultured Sulfurimonas sp.
TTCAAACCGATACCCTTCCCCTCGCATGTTTAAAATATGCTCTTTCCCGACATAGCGTCTTAACTCTTTTATCAAGGTACGGATAGCATCGGAGGAGGGCATGTCATCATAACTCCACAGATTTTGAAGCATTTCGTCTGCACCTACAACACGGGAACGGTTTTTATAAAGGTATAAAAGAAGTTCGCTCTCTTTTGTGGTTAAATGAAAATTATTATCGCCATTTTTTAGCATGTGGGTTGTTGAATCCAGCTCAATATTTTGAGCCAATTTAACTAAGGAATTAAGACCGAAATGTCTTTTTATATTCTCTATACGTTGAGCCAATTCTTCCAAATCAAAAGGCTTTTTTATAAAATCATTCGCACCGGATTCAAATGCATCTTTTAAATGTTTAGTATCATGAAAAGCAGTTATAAAGATAGTGGGAGTCTCATCCGCAAAACTGCGAAGTTCTCTCAAAAGCGTTATCCCATTCCCATCAGGAACATTTATATCGAAAATATACAAATCATAAGAATTTCTTTCGCTAAGATTCAAAGCCTCTTTCATACTGAAGGTATGCGTTACACTATAAAATTCTTCTAAAAAATCAACCAAAATATCTGCTAAGACGGTGTCATCCTCTAAGAGTAAAATTTTCACTTAACATCCTTTTAAGCACTTATACATAACGATTCATTTATATAAGTATACATTAAATCTTGGAGCAATAAAAATGGAACAAATTATTCTTTTTATAAATGCCTTGTTCGAGCTCAGTAATGCGATGGCACCATACATCTTATTTGGTCTTTTTTTTGCAGGCATCTTACATGAGTTGGTACCGGAAACTTTGGTAACAAAGCATCTGGGCAAAGAGAGTATTGCTTCTGTTGTTAAAGCTACTGTCTTTGGTATCCCATTGCCTGTTTGCTCATGTGGGGTTATTCCGCTGGCAACCAGTATTAAAAAAAGCGGTGCGAGCAAAGGGGCTACACTCTCATTTTTGATCTCCACTCCGATTACTGGAGTTGATTCCATCCTCGCAACATATGGAATGTTTGGCTGGATATTTACTTTATACCGTGTTTTTACTTCGATGATTATTGCAACTACGGCAGGTATCTTGACAAATATATTTGATAAAGAGGAATCTCCCCAAATCAAACCCGCTATTTCTGCTTTTGCGAAACCTGTAACAAACAGTTTTGCTCCAAAAAGTTCTTTTAATACAACAAGTTTCAGCACAAAACAAAACGAGATTAAAGCAGATGTAAAAGCAAAGTTTTCTTTACTCAAGGGCTTGAGATATGCCTTTATTACGCTCTTAGGTGACATTGCTAAACCGCTATTTTGGGGTTTAATACTTGGCGCTTTGATAACGGTAGCTATTCCTCAGAACCTAAGCAATATTTTAGTAGAGTACTCTTGGCTTTCCTACCTCATAGTGATAGCCATCGCTATCCCCATGTATGTCTGCGCCACAGCTTCACTCCCAATCGCTGCCGCTTTGATGCTCTCAGGTGTAAGCGCTGGCGCAGCCTTTGTGTTTCTCAGCGCGGGACCGGCTACAAATACCGTGACTATTGGAGTTGTAAAAAAGATGTTAGGAACAAAATCACTCACCATCTATCTCGGAAGTATTATTTTTGGAAGCATACTTTTTGGTTTAGGACTGGATTATGTTTTTTCTATCTCAGAGATAAATCCGGCATCTTTAGTCCATCTGCAAGAAAAAGCTACGATACTGACTATGGTGAGCAGTATAATTTTATGGAGTTTTGTAATTTACTTTTTAGTAAAACCTTATTTTAAAAAAGAGCAGCCAAGCTGTTGTTCCAGTGATGGTGTATGTTCTTAGAATAATCATTACCTCACAAACTACTCACAAAGTCTTGCTACAATTTTGTATATTAACATAAAAGGAAAGGACATGGTTTATAAAACACAGACGACTTTACCTCTGGAGAGTGTTAAAGCAGGACTAGAAGCGAAGGCGAAAGAGTACGGCTTTGGTATTTTAGGTTCATATGACTTTAAGCAAATATTAAAAAGTAAGGGATTCGAGATTCAGCAGAACATTACAGTTTATGAGATTTGTAATCCACCTGCCGCTGCAGAGGCATTAAATTCCACCTCTGATATTTCAGTTTATCTTCCTTGCAGATTATCCGTATATGAAGAAAACGGTGTAACTATTTTAGCAACTATTGGGGTAGAAGACATGCTTAATGCACTTGATGTAAATGAAGAGTTTGCAAGACACATGCTTGTGATTTTCAATAAGATTCGTGCTCTTATGAATGATTGGGGAAAGTAGTACACTTTATTAAAAGGAGTTTATCATGCATGATTATGACTGGGGGTTTGGAATGGGATTTGGTTGGTTGATACCAATACTGTTTATTGTACTCATAATATATTTTATCAATGCAAATAAAAAAGATGAAAGCTCCGCTAGAGATATTTTAGATAAAAGATATGCCAGTGGAGAGATAGACGAAGAGGAATACAAGAAGAAAAGAGATACGCTAAAGTAGAAGCTATATTTATAAAATAGGAGCTATATCATGAGTAAAGGTGAAGAAAATATTTACTGCAAAGACGACTCTTGCGAGATAGGACATGATTTTTACACCTGCCCCATGCACCCTGAAATACATCAGAAGCATCCTGGAAATTGTCCAAAATGCGGTATGGCACTAGAACCTGTTACCGTTGAGGCTGATGAGGGAAATGATGAACTAGACTACATGAGTAAACGCTTTTGGATAAGTGTTGTTCTTTCTCTTCCTGTTTTCATCATAGCCATGATAAGTGATTTAGCTCCTGTGTATCTGCCTGAGAGTATCACAATGAAAAGCGTTCAGTGGTTTGAGTTTATTTTAGCGTCGCCTGTAGTTATTTGGGCGGGCTGGCCTTTTTTTGTCAGAGGTTATAATTCCGTTAGAACCTGGAACTTGAATATGTTTACACTTATCGCAATCGGTGTCAGCGCCGCCTACATGTACAGTTTAGTCGCACT
>CALCGG010000045.1 GCA_937900945.1 uncultured Sulfurimonas sp.
GAGCCACTTGCAGATTCCCAAAAACAACCTACAATTTAAGCTAATTTAAATTTTAAAAAGAAGCTGAAATCCAACTTTAAATGCTATAATTTTTTACCACAAAAACCAAGCAAACAAGGGATTCAGCTTATGTCAAAAATTATACCATCCTTATCAAAAATGTGGCTTAAAATCACAAATCTTGAAAACTCACTTTTTCCTCAGTTGCAAGCATCTTTAGGAGTGCTTAGTCCTAAAGAAGAGAAGCTTATTAAGATTTTAGACTTTGCTCAGATAGAGCAGTTTATCTGTGATACACATGTAACAAATATCCCAAAAGACAGAGTCCCGTTTGCCCGAGCTTTTATTGCAAAAAGTGTTTATAATCTTCAAACAACAAGCGACCTTATAGATAGACTTAAAATTGATAGAACATTAAGAGTTCTTTGTGGATGGAGACATGCATCTGATATTGTAAGCGAATCTACATTTAGCAGGGCATTTAAAGAGTTTAGCGAGATAAATTTGGCAGCCAAAACACATGATAAATTCATTTCAAAATATCTCAGTGATATCATCTTTTTCTATAATGCGAGCGATGCTACTAAGATACCACTAAGAGAAAAACCTCTTAAGGTTGAAAAAGAAGAAAAAAAAACAAAGTTAAAACGAGGCAGACCAAAAAAAGGTGAGACAAGAGAACCAATTAAGCCGACAATACTAAATCAACAAAAAGATATGCAAACAGTAGAGGAGATGTTGTCGCTTGTCTCGACTAAATGCGGTGTAGGTGTGAAGCAAAACTCCAAAGGCAACCGTGAAATATGGATAGGCGGTAAACTCCACATCAGTGCGGTAGATGGTGATATTCCAATAGCAGCATTTTACTCAGGTGCTAATGTTCATGATAGTTCAGTGGCACTACCATTAATTCAAGAGACAAGTAAAAAAGTAAACTATCTTTATGACTTACAAGATGCTGGATATGATGCAGACATTATTAGAGAGTTTTCACAAAAACATGGACACCGTCCAATTATAGACATAAACCCTAAAAATTCACAAATGTTAAGAGACAAAATACAACTCGCAGAAGATGAGAAAAAGAAGTTTGAATATTTCAATCTTCCACAATCTTCAGATATCCATCACTACAACCAAAGAAGTATGGTTGAGAGAGTCAACAAATATCTCAAGGATGACTTTGGATGTGATAAAATCTATTATCAAGGAGCTACAAAAGTAGCTTCAGTTTTAGCATTTGGGATTTTATCTATTTGTATCCATCAAAGTTTGAAACTTGTAACTTGAGATTTGTAAAAATACCAAAAAATGAGTAGATTTTTAAAACAAAACCATAAAGCACGGAGTGAAAATATGATTTTTAGACGAATTTGAGATAAAAAGTTAAAATTTCGTTCGATACACGAGTAAAATGATTTTTTAAAAGTTAGAAACAGCTATAGTAAAAAACTAGCTACTTGCTTGGATTTGAATTTGCAAGTGGCTC
>CALCGG010000046.1 GCA_937900945.1 uncultured Sulfurimonas sp.
TCAAAAAAGATAGGATTTTTGAGCAGTTTTATCATCTCATCAAAGTCAGGGCTTCTAAACTCTTGCCACTCTGTTACCAGGATAACTGCATCCGCATCTTTAAGCGCATCATACTTGCTGTCTACATAAGAAACTTTATCGTTCCCTTTTAGATAATGTTTTTCTGCTTCATGTCGAGCTTTTGGGTCATACGCTACGATTTTTGCACCCCTGTTTGTCAGTTCTTTAATAATAGTAATAGAGCTGGCTTCTCTCATGTCATCAGTTTCAGGCTTAAAGCTCAGTCCCCAAACTCCAAAAGTTTTACCTTCAAGATTTTCACCGAATCTTTTAATTACTTTATCCGACATCACTTTTTTCTGTGCATAGTTTACATCTTCAACGGCATCAAGTATTCTTGGCGTGTAACCGAAATCTTTTGCTGTTTTTGCTAGAGCTTGAACATCTTTTGGAAAACAGCTCCCGCCATATCCGCAGCCCGGATAAATAAAGCTGTACCCTATTCTGCTGTCACTTCCTATGCCGTCTCTTACTCTGTTTATATCAGCGCCGACAAGCTCACAAATCTGACTCATCTCATTCATAAAAGAGATTTTAGTTGCAAGCATAGCATTTGCAGCGTATTTCGTCATCTCTGCAGATTTTATATCCATAGCGATAAAACGGTCATGGTGCTTCATAAACGGAGCATAGAGTTCATGCATGATGTCCATAGCTTTTTGATTATCTGCTCCTATAACGACACGGTCAGGATGCATAAAATCCTGAATAGCCGCACCCTCTTTTAAGAACTCTGGGTTTGAAACAACATCAAATTTTATATCAACTCCGCGGTTGTCAAGTTCAGCTTGAATCGTTGCTTTAACCTTGTCCGCAGTTCCAACAGGCACAGTTGACTTGTCTACTACAACAATATAATTTTCAATGCTTTGTCCGATAGTTTTTGCAACCGCTAACACATATCGTAAATCAGCGCTTCCATCTTCACCCATAGGAGTGCCTACTGCAATAAAACATATTTTAGAATTGGCTATAGCTTCTTTAGAATTAGTAGTAAAATCTATACTTCTTTTTTTATAGTTTTCTAAAGTCATATCTTCTAAGCCAGGTTCATATATAGGAATAATACCTTGTCTTAAATCTTCAATTTTTTTCTCATCTATATCTACACATGTAACTTTGTTTCCCATTTGTGCAAAACACACACCACTTACAAGTCCGACATAGCCTGTTCCAATTACTGATATTTTCATTTGATAATTTCCTAAAGTTATTTTGATTTATGATTTTACATTAAAAACGATATAATCACACTTATATATATGTAGGAATTATTATTGAATTTTAAAAATAGATATACGCAAGTCATTTCAGCGACTCTTTTTAGTTTTTTTCTTTTTCTCGTGGTTAGGTTGTACTTTTACTTTTCATATCAAGAGTATTTTTCAAATCTAACACTTTTGGAAACTTTTCAATCCTTTCTCATGAGCTTTAGAGTCGACGCTGCCATCATTTTCACCTTTACATCTTTGCTCTGGCTTGCCCTGCTTTTGCCGTTTAAATTTACAACAAATAAAATATACAGGACTGTTTTAGGTACGTTATGGGGAATTATTATCGCTTCCATAGTATTTTTTAATATTGGCGATAGTTTATATTTTGGATTTGTGAACAGGCACATAAGCAATGAGCTCAGCGTAATAGGAAATGATGTCGGGATACTCGTAGATATGGCGATTGACTATTTTTTATATCAAGCAATCTTTTCTGCTGTTATTTTCTTTAGTATCATTTATCTTTTTTACAAGCTATTTTCAGCAACAATACTCAACAAAAACGTAAGTACAAAAGAGTGGCTGTATATTCCACTCATTATCATAATCGCATTCATCGGCATACGAGGCAAAGTCAATGGCATATCCTTTGGTATATCAGATGCCTTTGCCGTAAATAAGGTGGCTTCAGGTAACCTCGCACTCAATGGCTTTTTTTGTTACTACCGTGGAGGAAATCGTCAAGATATCAATCATGCAGCCATTGGGATTGATGATGCCCTCAAAACGGTAAAAAATGAGTTAAGCTCAGATAAAATAAAGTATGTAAAGAACGATTTTCCTCTCATGAGACACTACAAAAACTCTGCTCAAAAAAACTACAATGTTGTCATAATTTTGATTGAGAGTCTAAGTGCCCAATATCTAGATGCAATATCTCATAACAAATACGGAGTCACACCTACTCTCGATAAAATGGCAAAAGAGGGTTTAGTATTTACAAATTTTTATGCCAATGGACAACGCTCTTTAGAGGGCATTACATCTATTTTTACAGGTATTACACAGCCGGTTGGATTTGAAAGCCTTGGGGAAGGGCTGGAACTTTACAATCCAAGCTACCTAGGAAAGATAGCCAAAGAAAATGGATATGCTACTCTCTCCATGCAAAGCTCAGACAGAGGCTCATTTAGGGTGGACAAACTAAGCAAACTTGCCGGATTTGAAGATTATTACGGAGCTGAAGACATGCCATCTTCGGGAGTTGAGGCTGGAAAGCCTCATTTTGGACAGTGGGATGGAAATATGTTTAGATTTTTATCTTCTAAACTTCATACGATTAAAGAACCTTTTATAAGTTTTGCCTTTACCGCATCTACACATGTACCCTATTATTCACCGGGGGAACAATGGGAAAAATATCCCCACAGCACAAAAACTGAAAAAGGTTTTTTAAATACTGTAAATTATGTTGACACACAAATAAATGAGTTTATGGAGCGCTCAAAAAAGGAGCCTTGGTTTGACAATACTATTTTTATTTTTACAGCCGATCACTGCAACCATACAAAACTCAAAGATATTATTAAAACAGACAAAAAAGAAGTTTTGTTATCAGAGTTTCATATCCCCTTAATCGTTTATGCTCCAAAAATATTTGAAGCCAAAAAAATCGATATTGTAGGTTCACATGATGATATTCCCATGTCAATTTTAGATATTTTGGGATTGGATAACAACTTTGCCAGCATTAGCCAATCTCTCTTTGATGAAAGTGTTAAAAGCAGATTTGCTTTTGTCAAGATGGGAAATTCGATTGCTCTTACAGATGGTAAAGGAGCTGTTCATTACAATTTTAAAAACTTTCTAGATGGTGAAGGAAATAGCAGCAAAAACTTAGAAGACCTTTTACTTAGCATAGATACCGTACAGTCTGCACTTCTTAAGCAGTCCAAATGGATGAGTCAAAATTGAAAGCTCCATTTCAGTGGGATAACTACTCCGACCAGCCGGCACAATTAAAAGATAAAAGCTACAAAAAGCAGATGCGTAAAAAAGAGTTGCTCTCGCTAATAAAAACTTTTATACTCGCACTTTTCATACTTCCTCTCTCTCTTATCATGATGCCGTTCGTCAGAAGAAAAGATATAAATTCCAACACTTTCTTTTCTCTTGGAGTGGACTATCAGAGAGAGCCCGAACTGACTTTAGAACTTTTAAAAGAGCTTGATGTTGAGAGGATTTTAGTTCGTTTTAAATTATGGGAGATGGAAACACTTGATGAACTCAAAAATTTCATCTTGGCAAATGAAGGTAGAAGCATCACACTAAAAATACTTCAAGACAAAGAACATGTAGAAGATTTAGCGCTTTTAGAAAAAGATTTAAGAGCTATATTTTCAGCGCTTAACGGTCTTGTAGAAATTTATGAGATTGGTTCAACCATAAACAGAGCAAAATGGGGATTTTTCAGTGTCAATGAATACAGCCGTTTTTACAAAACTGCTTATGACTTAAAAATGTCCGAATTTCCACATGTGAAGCTTATAGGAAGCGGTGTGATAGATTTTGAGTACCATTTTACAGCTCACTCTCTTTTTAATTTTTTCAAATACCGCTACGACGGAATAGCTGCTTTACTTTATGTAGACAGAAGGGGTGCTCCTGAAAATACTCAGATGGGGTTTACCTTATCAGATAAGATTGCTCTGCTCAGCACTATGATTTGGCTCTCTCCTAAGACAAAAAATATTTTGCACATAACTGAAGTCAACTGGCCGATAACCGGAACTGCTCCGTATGCACCGACGAGTGAACATGAGTGTGTAAATGAAGAAGAATATGCAGACTACATGTTAAGATATTATTTACTGGCTTTTGCATCCCAACAAGTTGATTCTGTTTCATGGCATCAATTGATTGCGCCTGGTTACGGGCTAATAGATAATAGAGAAACAATCAAAAAACGTTCTGCATTTTATACTTATAAATATATGTTAAAAAATCTAAAAAATGCACAATTTCTACGCTTGGATATAAAAAGAGATTATTACATACTTCAGTGCTTGGTAGACAATAAACTTTTACAAATTCACTGGTCCTTAAAACCGACTACACTTCAAAATGAAGAATATTTTGAAGTGTTTTCTCGTGATGGAAAACTTATACAAGAAGATATTTTAGAGATTAGTTCATCTCCGTTATATATTTACATCAAAGGCACGGTATAATCAAATGATGAAAAATAAATTTTTAAATGTACAGCTTTATATATGGCTGGCTTTTGTAGTTTTGTCCTTAATTTTTATCTTTATTCCACAAGTTGACATCTATGTGTCAAACCTATTTTATAATGGTGAAACATTCCCTGCGAATCAAACATTCTTAGAAGAGTTCTTTTATCGTTCGGTTCAACCACTAATATTAGTTTTTTCTATATCGAGTTTAATAATTTTTATATATAATACTATTTCAAAAAAAAATATTTTAAATATCAATGCTAAGGTTATTCTTTACTTGTTGTTAGTTTTGGGAATAGCCCCAGGATTGATAGTAAATGTAATACTGAAAGATAACTGGGGCAGACCAAGACCGGCACAGACCATAGAGTTTGGAGGAACCATGAATTTTACGCCAGCTTACATACCAAGCAAACAAGATGGTTACTCTTTTTCATCTGGACATGCAGCTGCAGCTTTCTCTATCATGGGTTTTGCACTTTTAGCAAAACGAAGAAGAAAACTATGGATGAGTCTTGCTTTGACTTATGGAACTCTTGTAGGTATTGCCCGGATGGCAGCTGGCGGACATTTTTTAAGCGATGTTATCACCTCTTTCTTTATAGTATATATTTTTACCCATATATTTTACAAACTGATTTTTAAAGAAGAGAGTGATGCATAAAAATCAGTTTACTCAAATTTTAACACTCATTTTTTTTAGTTTTATAGTCCTTATGGCTATCAGACTTACACTTTATAATTTTTATCAGGATGATTTTTCTGACCTAACCGATAATGAATTCTATGCTTCGCTCTTTATGGGTTTCAGGGTAGATATGATTACCATTCTTACCTTTTCATCCCCTTTTATACTACTTTTACTTTTTACTATAAGAGCTAAACATAGAGCTGTTATTGCAACTATATGGGCCGTAATATTAAACATCATTTTTATACTCAGTTTTAGTGATGTACTTTACTACGACTATATTCATAGACACATTTCAAACGAGATTTTCAATCTTGCTAATGATGCTGATATTATCACCGGCATGGCATTTGGGTCAATGCTTTACTACACACTTGGAGCAATACTTTTAAGTGCTGTGTTTTTATACGCAGTGCATAAAATTTTCTCTCATAAGCTCGATACCTTCATCGCAGGTAAAAAACTTATTATACTCACCCTCATAACAATAGCAGTTGTATTTATAGGAATAAGAAATAATTTTGGAGGCAAGAGTTTTGGCAGCAGCGATGCTTACGCAGTCAACAAAGTGAGCAGCGGAAATTTGGCACTCAATGGTTTTTTTACCATTTATAGAACAGCAAAAACAACACAAAAACACAATCTCTTACACTTTGATGAAGCAATAAAAATTACGCAAGAGGCAATGAGTTCACACAATGCTCCTTTTATAGATAAAAAGTATCCCCTTCTTCGTTCTTATCCGCATAAAGATACACCAAAATATAATGTAGTCATAGTTTTGCTAGAATCATTCGGGGCAGAACACTTAGACGGTTTTACGCACTACAAAGAGTTAAATGTAACTCCCTATTTTAAAGAGTTATCAAATGAAGGACTGAAGTTTACAAACTTCTATTCTAATGGCTACAGATCTATTTTTGGTATAACTTCCATTTTTACAGGCATTACTATTCCCGCTGGTTTTCAGTATCTTGGAAAAGGGCTAGAACTCTCAAACCTCAGTTATCTTGGCAAAGTTGCTAAAGAAAATGGATATTCAACCGTCTCCATGCAAGCAGCAAATAATCGTTCCTATAGAGTCGATGCAGTAAGTGCATTGGCCGGATTTGATGAGTATTACGGCGCACAGGATATGCCTAATGTGGAAACAATAGATGAAGGTAGAGAACCTTTAACAGGAACTTATGACTTTAACATGCTCGATTTTTATCATAAAAAATTAAATGAGATGAAAGAACCATTTTTAGGTTTTGCTTTTACTGATTCAACACACTCAGATTTTCACCTTCCAAGTAAAACTTATGAGAGATATCCTCATGATCTGAAAAATTATAACGGCTCTTTAAATGCTTATATCTATGCCGATAATTCCATAAAAAGATTTATGGATGGTGTCAAAAAAGAGCCTTGGTTTGATAGGACGATTTTTATATTTACATCAGATCATGGAAGCTCAGATGCATTAAATCCTATTGCAAGACAATACCGCCCAGATGATAAACCGTTACCATCCATAGAACACTTTAGAATTCCACTTATTATCTATGCTCCAAAAATCTTCAAACCGGAAATTATTAAAACTATAGGTTCCCATAATGACATTTTTCCTACAATTGTAGATATGCTTGGCTGGAAGGCAGATATTACAACAATGGGAAGCTCACTTTTTGATAAAGACATACATGAAAGATTTTCTTACTTTTTTGCCGGTAATTTGATTGGACTTGTTAGCGATGATGGGTATATAAAATATAACTTTAAAAATATAGTTGAAACCTCGGCAGATGAGAACAAAACACACAAGATGAAAAAATTACTTTTTGCAGTGGATACAGCTGAAGCTACACTGTTACAAAAAAATGGATGGACAAAATGAAAATCTTAGTAATACTTCCAAACTGGCTAGGTGATGCCATTATGGCTACGCCTGCTATAGAGTTATTGACATATAATTATCCGCGGGCCAGATTTACTTTTGTAGGCAGTCATGTCAGTATTGAAGCATTAAAGCACCATCCCCGCTGTGAAAATGCAGTAGTTGATGAAACAAAAAAAGCCTCAAATAGATTTTTGGCAACTTTTAAACTAGCCCGTAAATTAGGAAAATTTGATTTAGCAATAAGCTTTAGAAGTCAGCTCCATTCCTCAATGCTTCTTAGATTAACTTCAACTGTGGTTTGTATTGCAAAACGCTCTTGGCATTCCAGATTTTTACTCTCACATACGCCAAAGATGCCAAAAAACCAACATCTATCTATGCAATATGCAAAACTAGCCATGACAGATGCAGATAATTTTAATCTTTATGTGCCGAACTTAACCCTGTATATAGAAGCTAAAGAGTTTGAAAGACCAACTTTGGGGATAAATGCAGGTGCAACTTATGGAAGTGCTAAAAGGTGGTATCCTGAACGGTTTGCAGCTGTAGCAAAAGAATTTTCAGATAGATATGACATTCTTATATTTGGTGGACCTGATGAAATTGGGATGGCTAATGAAATTGAGCTACACTTAAAAGCTTCACATGTAACAAATTATCTCAACTTAGCTGGAAAAACAGATATAAAAGAACTTTGTGCAAATATAGGTGGATGCTCTTTGTTTATAACTAACGATAGTGGACCTATGCATGTGGCAGCGGCATATCAAGTTCCCACTGTTTCAATTTTTGGACCGACAAAACATAAAGAAACTTCTCAATGGAAAAATGAAAAAAGCATAATAGTAAGACATGAGATGGAGTGTTCCCCATGTATGAGAAGAGAATGCCATCTAAAGCATCATGCTTGTATGAAAGATATTACAGCTTTGGAAGTTATAGAAGAGATAAAACAATTAGTAAGTTAACAAAATTGTCCTTGTATCTTTTCTATGGTTCTTGTTGTACTTTTTCCATCTACAAAGTCAACAAGCTTTAACTCTCCGGCAAACTCGGTACCAACAACATCTTTGCCTTCATAATCACCACCCTTCACAAGCACATCCGGTTTTATCATTTTTATAAGCTCATAAGGTGTATCTTCAACAAAGGGAACAACATAATCAACAGCTTCAAGGGCCGCTAACAAATATGCTCTATCTTCAGCTATATTTACTGGGCGAGTTGGCCCTTTTAGTCTGGTGACTGATTCATCAGAGTTTAATCCAACTATTAAAATGTCTCCAAAACTTTTTGCTATTTGAAGATACTTTACATGTCCGACATGTAAGATATCAAAACATCCATTTGTAAAGACAACTTTTTTTCCGCTATTTCTGCATCGGTCAACTATTGTTTCAATATCTTCAAAACTTTTTATATGTGCATCTGAAGTACTTTTATGCAAAGATGCTTCATACTCTTCAATTTCAGCAAGACTAACAGTAGCTGAACCTATCTTACCTACAACCACTCCAGCTGCCAGATTGGCAAATGCTGCAGCTTGTTCAATGTTTTTTCCTGCACTCAAAGCAAAGGCGATAGATGCGATTACAGTATCTCCTGCACCGGTTACATCAAAAACTTCTTTTGCAACTGTTGGAAATATTTTCACTTCTTTATCATAGGTAGCAATTCCATCTTCAGAAAGAGTGATGAGAGAGATTCCCAAATCACACTCTTGTTTTAATTTTACTAAAGCTTCCCTAAGTGTTTCTTCACTATTGATATTTATATTAGTAGCAAGCATCGCCTCTTTTTTATTCGGTGTTAAAAGATAAGCGCCTTTATATTTTGTAAAGTCTGTTCCTTTTGGATCAACTAAAACTTTTACATTATCTTTTTTTGCAAGAGCTATAATGCCTTGGCATAAGACGTCGGTTAATACACCTTTCCCATAATCAGATAAAATCACCATGTCATAAGCAGATATATCACGAGATAAGGACTTTAATATTTCAGTGACAGATGTGTCTAAAATATTATTCTTACTTTCATTATCATATCTTAGTACCTGCTGACTTACCGCTATCACTCGACTTTTTTTGGATGTTTTTCTTTTCGTTTGTATCATAATATTTCTAGTGTCAACGCCGATATTTTCAAGCATGCTGATGAGTTCAACACCATTATTATCATCACCAATAACACTGCACACACTCACATGAGCACCAAGAACATTTAAGTTGTTTATAACATTTCCTGCACCGCCAAGCACTGTCGTCTCTTTTGATATATCAACAACTTGGACGGGTGCTTCAGGTGATATTCTCTCACAGCTTCCCCACAAATAGTGGTCAATCATCAGATCGCCTACTACAAGAATATTTGGCTTAAAGCTTTTAAGAACGTTCATCTATTTAACTTCTTCTTCATACATTCTTTTAATCTCGTCTACATAGGATTTTATTCCATCTTCCATCTCAAATCTTGGCTCATAGCCCAAAACTTCTTTCGTAGTTGCTATATCTGCCTCAGTGTGAAACTGATAGCTGCCGATGAAGGGATTGGGAATATATTCACACGTAAAAGTTGTGCCCAGTTCTTTTTGTAAAATATCAACTATATCCTGAAAACTTCTTGCCTTTCCCGTTCCTACATTATAAATGCCGCTTTCTTTAGGTTGCATCGCTTTTATATTTGCCGCAATAATATCTTCTATAAATATAAAATCACGAAGAATTTTATCGCTGTTTTCAAAAAGACGAGGATTTTTGCCGGCTAACAACTGATGTCCAAACTGTAAAATCATAGAAGCTGTTGTATTTTTAAAATATTCTCTTGGGCCATAAACATTAAAATACCTGAGTCCGACTATGGAGATATCAGATTCTTTCATGTATTGTCTACTTAGATTATCCATACTGAGTTTTGAGAATCCATAGACGTTATTAGGTGCTTCACGCCCCACTTTCTGAGGAGATTCAGCATTTCCATAGGTAGCAGCAGATGAAGCGTATATCATGTTAGCATCATGCGCAACCGCTAAATTCAGTAAGTCCTTATAAGCGTTTACGTTGGTTTTAATCATCAAATCTTGCTCAAGTGCCGTCGTATCTGAAATAGCTGCTTCATGAAATATGTAGTCAAATTTATAATTAATTTCTAAATCTAACAACAAGTCCTTATCGTTAATATCTCCGCTAATAATTTCTCCGTTAAATCCAAGAAGATTTTTAAAGTGACCAAAGCTTTTTAGATTACCGTTTGAGAGTTTTTCCCCGCTTCTAAAGCTGTCAAGCACTACAACTTTTGCATCTGGATGATTATTTTGAAAGTAAAAAGCCAAGTTCGAACCTATAAATCCTGCTCCGCCCGTTATTAAAATTGTTTTATCTTGAAGTGTATCTTCTATATATTTCATTTTATCATCCATTATATTATTTCTTTAGTAAAATAATAGCTAAAATTCATTAACATCCATTTAAGACTCAAAGCAATATAATATGCGCGAAACTTTAATTTAAGGGAATAAAATGAAAAAAATCGTAATTACTTCAATAGCTGCATTAACTGTAGCTTCAACTTTAATGGCTGGTGTAAATGGCGCGGCATGTGCGGCTTGTCATGGTCAAGCATTTGAGAAAGTAGCTCTTGGTAAATCAAAAGTTGTTTCTGAAATGACTCATGCTGATATTGCAACTGCAATGAAAGGCTATAAAGACGGAAGCTACGGCGGACCAATGAAAGGTGTTATGAAAGGTCAAGTTGCTAAGTATTCTGATGCTGAGTTAGACGCTTACTCACTAACAATCGGTAAATAATCACATATTTACTTTGAATTGCCTTTTCTTGGCAGTTCACTTTATCCATTTCTCTTTAACTATTCTGGTCTATAGCCACTTTTTAACTTTTCTTTTTTTTGTTCTTGTTTGAACGCATCATTTAAATCTTCTTCACCATCAAATTTAACGGCATTTAAAAACTTCTCTTCATCATCAAACTGACCACTCTTTAGTGCCCAAAGAAAAGCAAACAATGCAATAGCTCCTAAAAATATTGATGCTCCAAGCATCATAGCAATTACCCAATCATCCACTTGTAATCCTTTTAATTTTTATTCCATTTCCAACGAATACGCATGGAATTACCTACAACTAAGAGAGAACTCACACTCATGGAAATTGCGGCGATTAGAGGTATGATATACCCAGCCATTGCCAAAGGAATTGTAATAGCGTTATAAGCCAAAGAGATTCCTAAATTTTGCTTTATAAGGCCATAGGTAGTGCGTGAAATTTTAAATGCATCTTCTAATGACTTTAATGAATCATTTAAAAGTATTACATCACTAACATCAACTGCAATATCACTACCACTGCCCATTACAATGCCAATATCAGCAGATGCCAATGCTAAGATATCGTTTATTCCATCTCCAACCATCACAACTGTTTTGCCCTCTTTATGAAGACTATCTATAAAGTTTGATTTATCCTCAGGAGTTTGTTCATACATAAGCGCACTAATACCAACCTTTTGCGCAACTTTTTTAGCACTAAAAGAGTTATCACCAGTTAGCATTATAGTTTTTATCCCTCTTTTTGCCAAACTCTCTATAACATCTTTTGCATCACTTTTTATCTTATCACTGAGCTCATAAATTGCAAGCACTTTATCATCTATAGCAAAATAAAACAGTGTATTATCACTTGTAAATTCTACGCTGATGTTTTTATCTTTCATAAGTTTTAAATTACCGCCAAAAAAGTTTTGCTCCTCAAAAGTTGCACTTATCCCACATGCCGGAATCTGAGAAAATTGCTCAAAAATAACTTCATCAATTTCTTGATTATTTTCTTTTAAATATTGAACTATCCCTTTTGCCACAGGATGATTTGAAGATTTAACCAATGAATATAAAAGTTTAATATCAAATTCTTCATAGATATGTTCTTTTATAACTTCAGGTTTTCCAACAGTTATAGTGCCTGTCTTATCTAAAACAAGAGTATCAACTTTTGCCATCGTCTCTAATTGTGCCGCTTCCTTAAAAAGAATTCCTCTTCTTGCTCCCAAACTAAGACCGACCAAAGTTGCAACTGGAGTGGCAAGAGCTAAAGCACAGGGACATGCAATAATAATAACGGAAATACCCACCATAAAAGACTCTTCAAAACTATGTGGCCATAGCCACCAAAAAGCAAAAGTTAAAAAGGAAAAAGCTAAAATTACTGAAGAAAAATACTCAGAGAGTGTGTTAGCCATCTGCTGAATTTTCGGTTTTTTATTTATTGCAGTATCTAAAAGTGCAACAAGATTTGATAATGTAGAGTGTTCAAAATCTTTTGTAGCCCTAAAATGAAAGTCAGCATCTATACTGGTTGTTCCACCGATGACACTATCACCTTTACTCTTATAAATAGGCTCATTCTCACCTGTTAAACTTGATTCATCAAAAGAACCATCACCTTTGACTATTTCACCGTCAAGTAAAACTTTTTCTCCAGAAGACACAACAACTATATCTCCAACCAGTACATCAGCTAATTTACAAGAAATAATCTTATTATCTTTAAGAATATTGACTTCATTTGGAAAATTACTACCAATAATATCCAAAGCATCTATAGCATTTTTCTTACTTAAAACCTCTAAAAACTTTCCGATAAGAACAAAAGTGATTATCATACTCACAGAGTCAAAATAAGCTTCTCCAGAGCGTGCTACAGTAATATATATAGAGTATATGTATGTTAAAGTTGCTCCAGTTGCAACAAGGATATCCATGTTAACAACTTTTGTTTTTATGCCGTAGTACGCGCCTCTGAAGAATATCCACCCACTATAAAAAAGTACAGGAGTAGCAAGAACACCCTCAGCAATATTTAACATGGTTTTGATGTCTTGAGTTATTCCGCTGAAATAACCGGCATACTGAGCAACAGCAATCCACATAATATTCATAGAACTAAAAATAGCAACTGCCATTCTTAGATAATAGTCTTTTCTCTCTTTATTAGCATGTGCTTCTTGAATAGAAGCATCATAAGGAAAGGCGTTATATCCAATAGCTCTAATCATATCTATAATTGCAGATAATTTTACAACACTATCCGCCCAAACTACCACAGCTTTATTGTTTGTAAAATTAATATTAGCCTCAATAATGCCATCCATCTTATGGAGTGCCTTTTCATTCAACCATACACATGCAGAACAATGGATACCTTCAATTATTAAAGAGACTTCTTGAAATCCGTCACTGTTCGTTTTTACAAACTTATCATAAAAAGCTGGTGAATTAAAATTAGAAGAGTCTTCGTATTGTTCGGTTGGCGGTGTTAAAGTTGTGCTTCCGGCTTTGTCATAAAAACTTGTTAATCCTTCATCACTTAAAAGATGAAAAACCCCCTTGCAGCCATTGCAGCAAAAATAATGCTCATCATCAACAATCATAACAGACTTGTCAAATTCTAAATGACAATGTGAACATGCTATATTATTTGACAATTTCAAATTTTCCTAAAACTTTGTTTTTTACGATTTTATTCCATGGTTGCACATGCCCATTCATACAGATATATGTGCCATTTTCTTTTAAAGATTTTGCAAAACCTATTGCCATTCCTAGATTAAAACTAGATTCTATTTTATCAACCTCAAAAGGCTTCATAGCACCGGTTAATATTATTTTTCTGTCATCAAAAACTTCATGAAAAAACTCAGCAGTTAAATGCATCGTATCAGTCCCATGAACAATGATGAAAGTGTCATCTATTGATTCTCTTATTATATTAGCTAACATCTTTCTATCATTAGCATCCATCTCTAAACTGTCTTTATATACTACTCCAGCCATATCAAAATCAGCATCCATATTCTGCAAAATTTGATCAATCGCATAATTATCATATGGAACTTCTAATTCACCATTTAATAAGTTATATCTTTTATTAAAAGTTCCGCCACTATTTAAAATAAGCATCTATTTTTTCCATATATCATCAAGTTTTGAAACTATTTCAGTTGCTTTAGAGAGTTTAACGCTATTTGATTCATCAAACAGATAAGTTTCTATTAAACCGGCATTTAAACCGGCTTCAATATCTCTTTCTTTATCGCCAATCAATATTGATTTTTTTAAATCTAAGTCATACTCTTTGGCAGCATCTAAAATCATTCCAGGATTTGGCTTTCTACAATTACATATTCCAGAAACTTCTGGATGATGAGGACAATGATAAACTTTTTTTATCTCTATATTGCTTTTTGCAAACTGAGAAACCATCCATGAGGTTAAAATATCAAAATCATATTCACTATAGCGACCACGAGCTATCCCAGACTGATTGGTAACAACAAATATAAGATAGCCTAAATTTTGATAATACCTACACAATGGAATTATTCCATCAATAAATTTAAAATCTTCAATTTTATAGAGATAATCTATATCAATATTTACAACACCATCACGATCCAGAAAAAGAGCCTTATTCATTAACTACTTGCTAACACCATCACCAAAAATTTCTTTTTCAATAATATCACAAAGAATATGACCAATCAGTATATGAGATTCTTGAATTCTAGGCGTAGAATCAGATGGCACAACTAAAGCAACATCAGCAATTTTAGCCATTTCTCCACCATCACGACCCGTTAGGGCAACTGTAGTTATTCCTTTTATCTTTGCTGCTTCAAAAGCTTTGATAATATTAACCGAATTACCAGATGTTGATATACCAATAAATATATCACCTTTTTGACCCATTCCTTCTAATTGACGAGAGAAAACATGATCATAACCATAATCATTCCCAATAGCAGTCAGATTTGAAGTATCTGTAGTTAAAGCTAATGAAGGGATGGATGGTCTGTCAAACCCATAACGACCGACCAGTTCAGCTGCAATATGCTGTGCATCGGCTGCGCTGCCGCCATTACCGGCTAAAATAGTTTTTTTATCAGTTTTATATAAAGCAACACATCTTTTTGCAACATCCTCAATTTTATTCAATAAATCTTCATTTTCATAAATTGCTTGTTTTGTTTCGTAAGATTTTTTAATCTGATCTTTTATATATTCTTTCATATAACATCCTAAAATTTTATTTGAAATAATACCATA
>CALCGG010000047.1 GCA_937900945.1 uncultured Sulfurimonas sp.
TCAAGCCCACATGTACAGTTCATAAATGTTTCCCTTTTTTGATATACTAACATATCTTTAACTATTTAGGTCAATCATGAAAATTAAATCTCTCTATATTTCTGCCCAAGAAAAAAATGCGGGTAGTTTGTTCGTAACTATGGGGATGATGGAAATTCTCAAAAGAAATCTCCACCGAGTTGCCTTCTTCCGCCCGATTATCTCCTCTAAAGATGTCAGAGATGGCGATATAAGCTTTATGCTGGAGAGATATAATTTGCAAATGGAATACGAAGATGCTTATGGCTTTGATGTAGAATATGTTGAAGACATGATAGCTTCAAAGCGTGATAATGAGCTTATTGACCAACTTATTATAAAGTTTAAGAAGCTTGAAGATAAGTATGATTTTGTTCTGTGTGAAGGGATTCGACGTTCATTTTTAACTTCCACAATAAGCTATGATTTAAATATGAAAATTGCTCAAAATTTTGCTTCTTCCTATGTCAATATTATCAGTGCAAAAAATCTTACAGCTAAAGAAGTTTATGAAAATATATTGATAGAAAATGAGAATTCCACATGTCAAGGGTGTACCCATTTTGCAACTTTTGTAAATAGACTTGATGATAAAAAGTATAAGGCTTTAGAGAAAAAATTAAAAAACTATGAGCTTAATACTTATCTTTTAAAAGAGATTGAAGAGTTAGACATGCCAACTATTGCAGATGTTATAGAAGGCATAGGAGCGAAACCGGTTTTAATGAAAGATCGAGACCGCACTCGTGTAATCCGAGGTGTTAAAGTTGCAGCACTGACGGTTGATAATTTCTTAGACCACATAGAAGAGGATGATTTAATCATAGTTCCGGCAGACAGGTCAGATATAATTTTGGGTCTTTTGGGAACGATTTATTCTAAAAGTTATCCAAATATAACCGGAATGATTTTTCCATTTGACATGCGTGCTCATCCAAACATCCAAAAGTTAATTTCCGGACTGGATAGTTTTACAATTCCCGTTTTATCGGTAGCTACAGATACATATATAACAGCAAGAGATCTCTCTCAAGTGAATGCAAAGCTTAGAGTGACCAGTGAGAGAAAAATTGCGTTGGCTCTTGGACTTTTTAACTCAAGTGTGGATATTGAAGCAATTGAAAAAAAGATTTCCAGTACTGCTAGCACGGTTCTTACTCCTATGATGTTTGAATATAAGTTATTTGAAACAGCGAGGTTGAATAAAAAGAGAATAGTTCTGCCCGAGAGCAGTGATGAAAGAGTCTTACGGGCGGCGGAAATAATTTTGCGTAGAGAAGTGGCAGAAATTATTCTCATAGGGAAAAAGGAAGAGATTAAAGAAAACTATTTGAGATTAGGTTTAGACTTAAGCAAGGCTACTATAGTAGACAAGGATAATCCTAAGTTAGTAAAAGAATTTGTAAAAACTTTTTATGAGATGAGAAAAGACAAGGGTTTGACTTTACAGGCTGCTGAAGACGCAATAAATAATGTTAATTATTTCTCAACCATGATGGTGCAATTGGGATATGCAGACGGGATGGTGAGCGGTGCTATTCATTCAACTGGAGAAACAATCCGTCCGGCACTTCAAATCATTAAAACTGTACCTGATGTTTCGGTAGTTTCAAGCGTGTTTTTTATGTGTCTTAAAACTAAGGTTTTGGTCTATGGAGATTGCGCAGTAAACCAAGACCCTGATGCAAAAACTTTGTCTGAGATAGCTATCTCTTCTGCTAAAACTGCAGCATCTTTTGGGATTGAGCCAAAAGTAGCCATGCTGTCTTACTCAACCGGAGACAGCGGAACGGGAGCAGATGTAGATAAGGTGCGAGAGGCAACAAGACTGGTGAGAGAAAAAAATCCTGAGCTTCTCATAGAAGGTCCTATTCAGTATGATGCTGCTGTAAACAAAAATGTTGCTAAAACCAAACTGCCAAATTCGAAGGTAGCAGGGGAGGCGACAGTTTTTATTTTTCCAGATTTAAATACGGGTAACAATACCTACAAAGCAGTTCAGCGTTCAAGCGATGCAATTGCCATCGGTCCGATACTTCAGGGACTAAACAAACCGATTAATGATTTGAGCCGCGGTTGTTTGGTGGAAGACATTGTAAATACAGTGGCAATCACAGCTATTCAGGCAGGACAAAAAGCATGAAAATAGCAGTTATTAACTCTGGAAGTTCTTCTATAAAATTTCAACTTTTCAATATGCCAAGCGGAGAAGTTCTAGCTCAGGTTCTGGTCGAAAAAATAGGAGAGTTCAGTTCTCGGACTACTCTGAAATATGATGAACATAAGCTTGTTATAACTTCTGTTATTAAAAATCATCATGATGGTTTGGAAAATATTATCTCTATGTTGTCGGAACATGATATCTTGCAAGATTTTGCTTCACTTGATGCGGTTGGACACAGGGTTGTTCATGGAGGGGAAGAATTTAAAAGTGCTACACTCATTAATGATAGAGTTATAAAAACCATAGAAGAGCTTATCTCTTTAGCCCCTCTTCATAATCCAGCCAACTTAGAGGGTATTTTGGTAGCACGAAAAAAAGCTCCATTTGTCCCGCAAATCGCAGTTTTTGATACAGCTT
>CALCGG010000048.1 GCA_937900945.1 uncultured Sulfurimonas sp.
GTGCAGGCTTGCCTGAATTTTTTGCTTATGGTGTTTACATAGGTGAAGTTATAGTTCCTGTTTTTATTATTCTTGGGCTGTATGCAAGAATCGCATCACTGTTTTTAGCACTCAACATGATGATGGCTATTTTCTTAGCTTATGGAAATTCTCTTTTTTCTTTGGGCAAGCATGGTTCTCCTGTGATTGAACTCCCTCTTTTTTATCTTGTACTCTCAGTCGTAATATTTTTGCTTGGCAGTGGAAGGTATGCTGTAAATTCTAAATAGAATTTACAGATGTTTGATTTTTAATGTAGAGTTTAAACTCCACCCAATTATAGCCATAAGCACTATAACCATCATGGCAGGCAATATTTCATAGGTATGAGTGAGATAAACTATCCACAGAAGAATAGCACCAAGTGGAGTAGGGACTCCGGTGAAATAGTTGGCTACTGAGCCGGCATCTGCATTGATATTAAAACTTATAAGTCTTCTCAGTCCTGAGATAACATACACAATACTCACGATAGAAGCTACGATAAGCCATATGCCATCAAAAGACGTAGCATATACCGCCTGAAAGATTAAAAATACAGGAACAAGCACAAAACTTAAAAAGTCGGCAAAACTGTCTAGTTGAATCCCAAACTCATTTGAGAGCTTATACTTTCTGGCAATTTTTCCATCAAATATATCAAAAGCACCCCCAACCCAGGCCAAAATAATAGCAATAAAAAAGTTATTTTGAGTTATAAAGTAAGTAGCCATAAGACCGGCTGTGATATTTACAAATGTAAAAAGATTGGCTAAATTAAAATGAGATTGTGCATTGTATAAAAATTTCATAAAGTACCTTTAAAATTAATATGTAATTATATCTTACAAATTGTTATTGACAGTAAAGTGTGCTAAAATTCGGAATGAGATTGAAGTCACTGAATAAATTTTTTAGTATTGTTTTTGTTCTTGCTACAATGATGGGTGTTTTTCATCACCATGATGACCTAAAACCTCATACTGAGTGTCAGATATGTACAATACAATCTAGTATTGCTGATGCAGATACTCCTAGCCAAACTCTTTATCTCTCAAAAATAGAATTTTTTTCAGCTAGCACAGCCTCACAATTCCCAAATAATCATGCGTACAAGCAACTTATTACATTCAAAGCAAGAGCCCCTCCAGTTTTCTCCTAAATCATAAATAACAATCAAAACTATTATAAATTTGGAGAAAAAACCATGAAAAAAACTATAGGTCTTTCATTGCTTGCTTTTTCATCTCTTTTTGCAGATGCAGAATTGGATGCGATAAAAGAGCAGTTAAAACAACAACAATTAATTATGCAAAAATTGCAGGATAAGGTGCTTGAGCTGACAAAAAAAAGTGAAGCAAAAGAGCAGAATGCGCTTGATGTAAAAATGGCTCAAAATGCCAACTCATCCTCAAGCTTTTCACAAAACGCTTATTTACCAGATATGGCACTGGTTTTAAATATGTCGGCAGTTGGCAGAAATGTTCAAAATTCAGACTATGAAAACTATGCAATTCCAGGCTTTATAGACTCTCCCTTAGTGAGTGGGGAAGAAAATGAGATTCCTTTTAATAAAAACAGGGGCTTTAACCTAAACTATGCAGAATTTGCCATGAGCTCAACTGTTGATCCCTATTTCGATGCTTTTGCAATATTTCACCTGCAAGCTGATGCTTTTGAAATTGAGGAGGCATTTGTGAGAACAAGGACACTCCCTTACGGCTTAAAAGTAAAAGCGGGTAAATTTAGAAGCGATTTTGGACGAATAAACTCCATCCATCAACATGCTTGGAATTTTGATTCACAGCCGATTGTTTACGAGACACTTGTTGGTCCTGAAGCCATCAACGACCCTGGAATCCAACTCCAATGGGTAGCTCCGACTGATACGTACCTGATGGCTGGGGTAGAAGGGCTCCAAGGGACAAATGATAGAAGCTTTGGTGATACTGAGCAGAACAATCTATATGTCGGCTATTTGAAGAGCAGCGTAGATATTGGGGATACTCTTTCAGTTTTAGGGGGAGTGAGTTTAGCACATGGCAAAAATACAACTGCAAACGTAACGGATATTTATGGAGCAGATTTAACACTTAGAGAAGAACTTGGAAGTTATAGCTCATTAGTTTGGCAGAGTGAGTATCTTTACAGAAACAAAGATATCGGTGCATCAAACGATAAACAGACAGGTCTTTACAGTGAGCTGGTTTATCATAAAGATAAAAATTGGGCAGGCGGTATCCGTTATGATGCGATTGTGCAAAATGATACTGATTTAGTAGCCAATTATGCGGGTGTAGATACTGATAATCTAGACAGATATACTGCAATGCTTGAGTATAAGCCGTTTCCTATGTCAAGACTAAGAGTTCAATATACTTATGATAGAACAAAAGTGATAGATGGTTTGAGAAAAGA
>CALCGG010000049.1 GCA_937900945.1 uncultured Sulfurimonas sp.
TAAATTAATATCAAAGGCTTTATATGTCTTCTCAATTTAATAAGTTTTATAAATTTTTACCATTTATTACAATTGTTATTGGAATTTCAGTCAGCATCTTCGTTGGGTGGTTTACCTATCACTACTATGAGGAAAAGGAAAACTCACACCTAGAATTAGCAAGTAATGAAATAGTTGTCCTAGTAGAAGCCCGTATGGCAGCATATGAGCAAGTTTTAAGAAGCGGTGTTGGTTTCTTTAATGCTTCGGATAGTGTCTCTCGCAATGCATGGGCAATATTTGTCAAAGATCACAAACTAAATGATAACTTCAAAGGAATTCAGGGATTTGGTTATTCTGAGGTTGTTTTTCCACAGAATAAGCTTGTACATGAAGAGCGTATAAAAAAAGAAGGCTTTGCTGATTTCAAAATACATCCAGATGGACAAAGGGAGCTGTATACTTCCATAATATACCTAGAGCCATTTGACGAGCGTAATATTAGAGCTTTTGGTTATGACATGTTCTCTGAAAAAGTACGTAGAGAAGCTATGTTAAAAGCAATGAAAAGTGGAGAAGCAACACTCTCTGGTAAAATTACACTTGTTCAAGAATTTGACACAAATATTCAGGCTGGTTTTTTGGTCTATTTACCGGTATACAAAAAAGGTTCAAAGCTAGCCACCCCTCAAGATAGAGTTTCGGCTACTCAAGGCTTTGTATATGCTCCATTTCGTGCAAACGACCTTATGGATGGTGTTTTGGGCACTATGTTTCCTCACATACATTTTGAAATTTTTGATGGTAATCTCCCTACAAAACAAAGTATTCTCTTTGACTCCAATACTAATAATGAGTTTACATTAGTGTATAAAACAACAAATCTGACAATTAATGGGCACACTTGGACACTTTTATTTAAGACAAATAGCATATTAGAAAGTGAAGATATTTACATTGTTTTTATAATTCCAAGTTTTATCCTGATTCTAACTTTATTGCTATATTTATTGCTAAATTCATTAATTAAGACGAAAGAAAATGCAGTGCAAATTGCAAAAAAAGCTACTCAAAAGTTGCAGGATTCAGAAGAAAGACTTAGATATGCACTAGAAGGTGCTGGAGATGGATTATGGGATTGGAATTTAAAGACAAATGAGGTCTTTTTTTCAAAACGATGGAAAGAGATGCTTGGATTTGCAGAAGATGAGATAGACTCAACTTTGGATGAGTGGAAAAATAGGATTTATCCGGAAGATATTGAACAGGTTTATGCAGACATAACAGCACATATTGAAGATAAAAGTAATACTTATATAAATGAACACAGAGTCAAGTGCAAAGATGGTTCTTATAAATGGATACTTGATAGAGGTCTTATAGTGAGTCGCGATGTTGATGGGAGTCCAGTACGAATGGTTGGCTCGCATAGTGATATTTCTGAGCGTAAACAGTCTCAATTGAGATTAGAAGAGTACATGCGAATAATTGACAAAAATGTAATATCTTCTACTACAAATTTGAATGGAAAGATTATTAAAGCTTCACAAGCGTTTTGTGATATTTCCGGTTATTCTAAAGATGAACTTCTTGGTAGAAATCACAATATTGTAAGACATCCAGATATGCTACAAGCTCTTTATAAAGAGCTTTGGGAAACTATACAAGCTGGTAATGTATGGAAAGGCGAAATTAAAAATATGCATAAAAATGGTTCGTCTTACTGGGTAGATATTACTATATCTTCCGTCAAGAATGAAAAAGGTGAAACCATTAGTTATGCGGCTATCCGTCATGATATCACAGATAAAAAGCGCATTGAGGAACTTTCTGTAACGGATAGACTGACACAGCTTTATAATCGTCTAAAGTTAGACGAGATTTTTGCTATGAAACTAGCGACAGCAGGAAGGTATAATACACCTTTTTCTGTAGTTATTATTGATATTGATTTATTCAAGCTTGTAAATGATACTTGGGGACACCAAGCAGGCGATGATGTTTTAAAAGAGTTTTCGGCAATTATAAAAAACAATGCCAGAGAAACAGATATTGTTGGCAGATGGGGAGGTGAAGAGTTTTTAATACTATCCTCAGACACAGACCTTGATGGTGCTATTAAATTATCTGAAAAATTAAGAGAGATGGTGTCTTCATTTAAATTTTCATTTACAGGACACAAAACTGCCAGTTTTGGAGTGAGCTCATATCATGCAGGCGATGATGAAAAGACTATGATAAAACGAGCCGATGATGCTTTATATCGTGCAAAAGAAAATGGAAGAAACAGAGTGGAAGCCGAGGAATATAACTAAAAAAAATCTTATACTGAAATACTTAAAAAAGGGAGAGTGTTATCTTGGATTTAATTGCGGAATTTTGGTCCGTAAGTGACACTTTCCCACCATTTGTATTACTAAGTCAATATTCTAATTCTCTAATAGCTCAAAAACCTGT
>CALCGG010000050.1 GCA_937900945.1 uncultured Sulfurimonas sp.
AACTGTCATGAAAGGGCAAGCTTCTAAACTCAGTGATGCAGATATTAAAGCTGTTGCCGGCTATATATCTTCATTGTAATCACTCATCTGTAAATCTCATAAAACTTGTTTTATGTAGCTTTAGGGGGTTGTAGGGACATTTGTCCCTGCCACTATAATGGGTTTCACTCATTATAGTGCATAACATCAAATATAACTATTTTGGAAGTCCAAACTTTTGAGTTATTAACTCTCCCTCATCATTAAAAAAGAGATAGTAAAGATAGTCTTTTTTTACACTTAATCCTGCTAAATATCTCAGTGCCAAATTCGCTTGAAGTGAAGCTATATGCATCACTATCGGTGCGGCAATTCCGGCTGGTGTTTTTTGAGTTATTTTAAATACATCAGTAAAAGATGACTCTTCAAAAAAACAAACCTGTCCGTTAAATGCTTCAACACTTCCATATACCCAAGGCAGGTTTTTACTTTTTGCATAAGTGTTGATATCGCCGCGAGTCGGAAGATTGTCTGTTGCATCTATGATAAGGTCAACTTTTATATCTTTTTTGCTCCATTCTTCAAAGTTGCATTCATGTGCTATTGCTTTGACATACGGACATCTCTGCTCTATGAGCTGTGCATTTAAGAGAGCTTTGTTTTTCCCCTCATCACCCATCTTAAAAGTGATTTGACGGTGTATGTTATGAAGAGATACTTCATCAAAATCAATCATATGGATTTCGCCGATACCGCTTGCTCCCAGAGCAAATGCTAAAGAACTCCCAAGTCCTCCTGAGCCTACGATTGCTATCTTTTTAGTTTGAAGCAGAGTCTGTGTTTCTTCTCCCCAAAGTTGCACTTGGCGGTGAAAATATTTCATCATAATGAACTCCTTGCATTTCTTCTATTTATCATCTCTTTAAATCCCCAACTTCGTCTAGCCTGTAGAACCTCTGCGTGGCTCATATCTACTATCATGAGTTCCTCTTTATTGCCAAGATGCGATAATAATTCCCCGTTTGGTGAGGCTAAAATAGAATCTCCATAGAATTGCCAGTCAAAATCTTTGTCTTTGTATTCACCTATGCGGTTTGCTCTTAAAACAAAGCAGTTATGTGTAAATGCACGGGATGTTATGAGATTTTTCCATCTCTCATAAGAATCAAAAGTAGATACACTTGGAAGTAACACACAATCTATATTTTTGCCGGAGAACTTAGCCCATAGTTCATCAAAATGAAGTTCAAAGCCATTCATAAGAGCAAATCTAAAACCATCAACTTTAAATACTAAAGGGGATTCTAACTCTTTGATTTCATTGTCGAAGAATTTTTCTTCATTCCAGTGAGGATAGTTTATGAGAAGTTGCTGTTGATAGTATGAAGTAGAATTTGGAGCAAATCTAGCTGTAGTTTTATAAATTTTTTGTTTTTTCACTAGGATGAGAGGAGCGACAATAGTTATGTTATAGGTTGTAGACAACTCTTTTAAAACTTTTATCTGATGTTCCGCCTGTTCTTTTATCATGGTAATTGACATGGACTCCAATTCTTTGAAAAAAGGGTTTAAGATGTACTCACCAAGGAGTAAAAGTTTCACATTTTTTTTGCTGGCAATCCTTACATAATTGTAAAGTTTTGTGGAACTCATCCCCTGTGCGCTAAGTTGTAAAACAGCTGCCTTCATTATTTTGCTTTTATCTCATTGATTTTAATCACGGCATCTTCAAGCATTTTTTGTGCATCGCTTAGCTCACTCATCCCTTTTTCGTAAGCTTTTACACTCTCTTCAAGTGTAATTTCAGGATTCATAAGCGTTTCCAGAATTTTCTTGGCACTCTCAAGTTTTGTTTCAAATTTTTCTGTTTTACTCATTTAGGGCACCCTTTACATAATCTTGAAATTTATCTAACTCAACTAAAAAAGCATCATGCCCATAGTCACTGTCTATCTCTATATATGTATGATTGTTGTTGCCAACTTCATTCAGTACATTGTCTATTTCTTTCATCTCGAAACTTCTAAAGAGCAGGTCATTTCTGAAGCTAATGAGATGAAGTTCTGCTTGGATTTTTTTTATGGCTTCTTTGAGTGAGTCAAATCCACGTGAGAGATCAAAAATATTTATAGCTTTTGTGATGTACAAATACGCCAAAGGATCAAACCATTTTGTAAAGTTATAGCCGTTGTATTCTAAGTATGATTCAACTTGAAATTTACCGAAAAGCTCATAAAGTCCATCGTCTCTTTTGTACTCTCTGCCAAATTTACTAGCCATAGATTCATGAGATAAAAAACTGATATGACCAGCCATACGACCTATCGCCATGCCTGTGAGACCTTGTTCTTTTATAATTTCACTATCATAATAGCCTTGTTTAAAATCAGGGTCTTTTAAAATTGCTTCACTCGCAACCTTATTAAAAGCAATCGCCCATGGCTGAGTTGCATAAGTTGCCGCCATCACGATAATCTTAGTGGCAAATTTAGGGTAATGCACGGCAAATTGAAGTGCTTGCATACCACCCATGGAGCCGCCGACAATGGCATGTACATGGTGGATGTCAAGTCTGTCAAAAAGAATGCGTTGAGCTTTTACCATGTCTTTAATAGACACAACCGGAAATTTATATCGATAAGGTTCTTGATGTGGATGCATAGGACTCATAGGTCCTGTTGAGCCAAAACAGCTGCCTATAACGTTTGAGCAGATTACGAAGAATTTATCTGTATCTATTGCTTTGCCAGGACCAATCAGTCCATCCCACCACCCATGTTTGTTTTCACCTTCATAAATCCCTGCACAATGATGTGAACCTGTCAGAGCATGAGTGATTACAACGACATTACTTTTATCATCGTTTAAAGTACCATATGTTTCATAAGTGATGTCATAAGGCTCTAAAATACGGCCACTCTCAAGGTAGAGAGGATTAGTAAAATGTTCAGTATATGTTTGTAGGTTTAGTGACAAGTTTTTAACTCTCCATAAAAATAGTAGCAGTATTTTAGCGAAAATGGCTTAAGAGTAATGCAATAATGGCTATATTATAAATCTTTATAAGTATTTCTAATCTTATTAATCTCATAAAAATTATTAAAAAATATCTTAATAAGCTCTGGATCAAAATGTTTTCCCGCATTAGCATTTAAAAGTTCAAAAATAGCCTCATCTTCCCATGCTTTCTTATAACATCTGTCTGAACCCAAGGCATCAAAAACATCTGCTATGGCAGTAATTCGTCCATAAATATGTATATCAGTTCCCTGAATGCCTCTAGGATATCCAGTGCCGTCAAATTTTTCATGATGTTGATGTGCTACTATGGCAGCAGCTTTAAGAATGTCACGTTTGGAGTGTTTTAGCATCTCATAGCCAAGCATTGCATGTGTTTTCATAATAGTAAATTCATCCTCTGTATGCCTGCCAGGCTTATTGAGGATACTGTCAGGAATTGCAACTTTTCCTATGTCATGCATGGGACTTGCAAGGCGGAGTAACTTTGCTTCATCTTTTGGGAGGCCATATTTGAGGGCAAGTAATTCAGAGTAAGCGGCTACGCGCTTTACATGATTTCCAGTCTCTTTAGAACGAGTTTCAGCGATGGAACCCATCGTAAATACCACCTCTTTTTGTGTGTCAGTTATCTCTGCATTAAGATTTTTTATATCTTCAATCCCTTGTTTAATTGAAACTCTCATGCTGTTTATGGCTTGTGCGATTTCACCCAGTTCATCTGATCTGACAATAGTAAGTTCGTTATTAAAATCACCATTTTTAATTTGATTAATTGATTCAATAATTTTCTCAGTGTCCTTTTTTAGAAGCTTTCCAAAAAACAATGCCACAAACGTGACAACAATAACAAAGAACAGTCCAATATAAAGCGACTCTATAAGTACATGTTTATCAAGTACACCTTGAGAACTGTATCGTCCAATGACAAGCAGTAATGTCAAAACAGGAGCGATTGTAAAAATGAAAAAACTCTCTAAAATCCGGTTAGATATTTTTTCTTTGTACTGGGTAAATTCACTCTTAGGTAGAATGGATTTATATCTTATGTCAAAAACAATATATTCAAGTTGAGCCAATATCCCGGCACCGAGAATCCAATATGTGCTTAATAGTTTCAGATGACTTCCCAAAGGAAAGTGTTCATACCTTATAGCATGGATACTGAGTGCCACCACACCGGCAAACATCCATGATACTATTGAGAGGTAGTATCCGAGTCTTGGTGTAGATAAGTGACCTTTGTAATTATTAAACTTAAGAAAAAGCATTTCCCTAAACAGGATATGAAAAATAAAAACAAAAAATAAGTTAAGTGTTATTTGCTCAGGTCTGAGTTCATCAATAAACGGGCATATATTTGTGCAATAGTTTTGCATAAAAAAAAGTGATGACAATGAAGATAAATATAAAAATAGGCGAATACGCCATGTGATAAAGTTCTTAAATGGCTGTATTTTTGTCACAGAGTATCCCCCAATTAAAAGAGTCTATTTGTAGACTCTTTATTGTTTTACTTATGCCTCTAATGCTTGTTTGATGTCAGCTATCAGGTCTTTAACGGATTCTAATCCGCAAGAGATTCTGATAAGCCCTGAAGGAACTCCGCATGCGATAAGCTCTTCCTGGCTTAACTGTTGATGTGTTGTCGAAGCAGGGTGGGTGATGATAGATTTTGAGTCACCTATGTTTACAACTAAAGAGTAAAGCTCAGTAGCATTTACTATTTTAGTAGCTTCTTCTAAACTCCCAACCTCAAAACTTAGAAGTCCCGAACATGCACCGTCTTGGAAATATTTTTGCGCATTTGCATAGTTTGAGTTGCTTTTAAGCCCCGGATAATTTACTTTTTTAACCTTTGGATGAGATTCTAAAAACTCAGAAAGTGCCAGTGCATTTTTAGAATGTTCTCTCATACGAAGTGACAAAGTCTCCATCCCCTGAATAAATAGCCATGAATTAAACGGAGAGACAACTGCTCCCAAATCGCGAAGAAGTGAAAGTCTTGCACGCAGTGTAAAAGCTGGAAGTGGTACATCAACATACACTAAACCATGGTAAGAGTGGTCAGGCTCATTAAAATGTGCGTAGCGAGGGTTTCCTTTGAGTTTGTCAAGTAAACCTTTTCTCTCAACTAAAATCCCGCCGATTGCCAAACCTTGACCAGTTGTATATTTACTGGCACTGTGAACCGTGATGTCAGCTCCAAACTCAAACGGACGGCATAAAACAGGAGTTGCAACTGTGTTGTCTACAACTGTTAATATTCCATGTTTGTTTGCTATTGTCGTTATAGCTTCTATGTCTGCAACATCAATGCTTGGATTTGTTAAAGATTCAAAAAAGATGACCTTTGTTTTATCATCTACAAGCGCATCGATTTGCTCTGGTTTATGAACATCAAAAAATCTAGCTTCTATGCCAAATCTTTTAAATGTGTGGGCATTGAGAGTTAAGCTTCCGCCATAAAGCTGTTTTGCACATACTATGTTGTCGCCGGCTTCTGCAGCATTAGCAATAGCATAAAAAATAGCACTCATACCGCTTGAAGTTGCAAGTGCAGCTTCTCCGCCTTCAAGCTCTGCAAATCTTTTCTCAAATACATCAGTCGTAGGATTGTTTAAGCGAGTGTAGATATTTCCTAACTCTTTTAAAGCAAACAAATTTGCAGCGTGTTCAACATCGCGAAACTCATACGCAGTTGTCATGTAAATCGGAACCGCCATAGTCCCCTGTGAGTCTTTTTCATATCCGGCATGAAGCGCTTTTGTTTGTAAATCCATTGAAAATCCTTGGTTCTAATATAAATAATTTTAATATTTTAGCAAAAATGGCTTAAGATAAATATTGTTTTGGATAAAAATTATATGTATACAGTGATTATATGCGCACTCATTTTGATGATGAAGAACAGTACATGTGTATAATAAAATTGATGAAGAGATTTTGACGTTTTTGGTAAGGAAGAGTAATCTTATTTATGTGTTTTCATCAACATGAATGACTGCAGTCCCTGCTAATAAGTCGTGCAGTCCTCTTTTGTCTTTTCTGAATGCGACCATTATGAAACCAATGAGAAAAAAGAGGGTAGATACGATATACCCAAGTGAACGAGTTATGGCTTGTTTGTTATCAATATCTCGATTTGTTTTAAAATCCACTATTTTTATATGAACAAACTTTTTTCCAGGTGTTGCTCCTCTCCATTTTTTCCAAAAAATCATAGTGACTACTAAGACAGAGATTTCAAAAAAAAGTTCCCACTTCAAAGAAGTTTGTGGTTGAGATGAAAGTGCTTTGGCAGCATTTCCGTTTAAAGCATAAGCCATGTTTTGTTGATACTGGGCAAAATCAAACCAATTGCCATCACTTAAAAAGTAGATGACTATAGCTACCGGTAGAGCAAGAAAAATCGTATCAACAAAGGATGCTGAAAAACGGATCCAAAAACCTGCATACTTTGTCTCATTCATAATTTTATAGAATTAAATATGATAGTTTGGAGCTTCTTGAGTGATAATCACATCGTGAACATGACTTTCTTTAAGTCCTGCGCTTGTGATTTCTACAAATTCTGCTTTTTCCCAAAATGCTTCAATACTCTCACTTCCACAGTAGCCCATAGATGAACGAAGTCCACCCATCATTTGATGCACGATTCCGGCAATACTTCCACGAAATGGAACACGACCTTCGATTCCTTCTGGAACAAGTTTGTCAGAGGCAGTTCCTTCTTGAAAGTATCTGTCTGTTGAACCTTGTTGCATAGCACCGATACTTCCCATACCGCGGTATGATTTGTATTGGCGACCTTGAAACATTATAGTGTCTCCCGGTGATTCTTCGGTTCCTGCTAAGAGTGAGCCGGCCATTATACATGAGGCACCGACAGCTAAAGCTTTAGCAATATCTCCAGAGTATTTAATCCCACCGTCGGCGATAACAGGTACTCCATGTTTTCTTGCTGCATCAGCACATTCGGCAATAGCAGAAATTTGAGGAACACCCACACCGGCAACAATTCTTGTTGTACAGATAGAACCAGGCCCGATACCAACTTTTACAGCATCCGCGCCGGCTTGTATAAGCGCTTCAACCGCTTCGGCTGTTGCGATATTTCCTGCAACTACATCAACAACCATCGTTTCTTTGATTTTTCTTACAGTATCAAGAATCCCTTTTGAATGCCCATGTGCAGAGTCAAGAACTAAAACATCGCAACCGGCATCCACTAAAGCTTTAGCACGCTCAAGTTGACCAACACCGATAGCTGCACCAACCACCAATCTGCCGAAAGCATCTTTGTTTGAGTTGGGATATTCAATTCGTTTTCTGATGTCTTTGATGGTAACAAGACCTTTTAAAAAGCCATCTTCATCAATAATAGGAAGTTTTTCTATTTTATTTTGGTGCATAATATCTGCCGCATCATCAAGGGAGATTCCTTTTTTAGCTGTGATAAGTGGCATTTTAGTCATAACTTCTTCTGCAAGCTTACGCATATCTTTCTCAAATCTCATGTCACGATTTGTTAAAATACCAAGAAGTTTGTTGTGTTCGTTTATAACAGGAACACCGGAAATTTTATATTCTTTCATAAGTGCATCTGCATCTGCTAAAGTAGCATCAGGATAGACATAAATAGGGTCGATGATTATTCCGCTTTCACTTTTTTTCACTTTTCTGACTTGCTTGCATTGAGTTGCGATATCCATGTTTTTGTGGATAATTCCAATGCCTCCAAGTCTAGCCATAGCTATAGCTGCACGGTATTCAGTAACTGTATCCATAGCAGCAGAAACCATAGGAATATTGAGCTTAATGTTACGAGAAAGCTTAGTCTCTAATGAAACTTCTTTTGGTAATACTTCAGAATATTGCGGTACTAATAATACATCTTCAAATGTTAATGCTCTTTTGCGAATTTTCATACTTATCCTTTATATGCAGTTATATGTGCCCTATTCTTGCAAAGGAATAGGATACGTGTGTCTTATCCCATCACAAGGGATAAGACAAAGTTGCGTAGTTTTAAAATTTTTGGATTATAGCTTTTTTGTGGTTAAAATTAGGTTAGTAAAGAGTTACTTTTTTGTATCTTCAGCAAATATTACATCTAGCATGGCGTCTACAAATTCATATTTGTTAAATGGTGTTAGATTCTCCGGCTTTTCCCCTGTTCCAATATAGAGTATAGGAATCTCAAGGGCGTATGCTATACTGAAAACACTTCCACCTTTTGCTGTTCCATCCAGTTTTGTGATGATAATTCCATCAATTCCTATCATCTCATTAAAAGCTTTTGCCTGTGCTATTGCAGAGTTTCCCTGTGTTCCGTCTATGATTAAAAGAGTTCTGTGGGGTGCTCCCTCATGGGCTTTTTCGCAGATACGTTTTATTTTTTTTAACTCGTTTGCCAGATTTGTTTGAGTGTGAAGTCGCCCAGCAGTATCTATGATGACATGATTAAAACCTCTTGATTTTGCAGAGTCTATCGTGTCGAATGCAACTGCTGATGAATCATGTCCTTGCTTTGAAGCGACGATAGGAATATCTAATTTATTTGCCCATAAAGTGAGTTGTTCTATCGCTGCGGCACGAAATGTATCTCCGGCACCAAGCATAACTTTTTTGCCCTCATTTTTATATCTTGTAGCTAATTTTGCAATGGTTGTGGTCTTTCCAGCTCCATTTACACCAACGATGAGTTCAACAAATGGAGCCTTGAATTCAGGTTCTATATATCTCATCCAAGCCATAGTTGCCAAAAGTTTAGAACGTAAAATTTCTCTGGTAACTACATCTTGATAAATTTCATTTATAATTATTTCAACTAATCTATACTCAACATCTGCTTCAAGTAAAATATCTTCCAGTTCTTCTTTTGTTAGTGTGACTTTTTTCTTTGGTGCAACTGTTTTAATTGCAGCAGCTGTTTTTTCAAGAGAATCTTTAAAAAAATTTAACATTTAATTCCTTATATTTCTAAAGCCTTTTTAATATCACTCTCCACAAATTCTTCTTGAATAAGACCAATATAGTGTTTTATAAGTTTTCCGTCTTTGTATAGGGCCATGATAGGGATAGGATACCTATCGCCTAATTGTAATTCATTTACAATTGCATCTGCTAATACTCTATTTTTTTCAGAGTTTACAAGTATATAATCTGCCCCATAATTCTTTCTAAACTCTTCTAATTTGGCATTTGGAATATTGTCTTCTATGTTGAGCCCGATAACTATAACATTGTCTTTATATTTTTTTTGAAGTGAACTTATATGCGGAGCTGAAGCTTTACAAGGTGGACACCAAGTTGCAAATATATCAAAGATGACAACCTTACCTGTCGCATTTTCTAAAAGAAAACCATCCATCTCTTTTGTAACTTTATATTGTTTTTTGTCTAGGCCGGTTAATACATACTCAGGAACGGATATCATTGCATTCGCATCTTGTACTTTATCTTCTGTTTTGTCTTTAGAACAAGCCTGAAATGTAAGCATAAATGCCAGTAATGTCAATAGCATTGATTGTTTAAACATGGAAAATACCTTTATTTTAATGTTTTTTTAGTAGAATAATTTGCTCGTAATTCTACCATAAAGATTTTATATGCCTCTTACAAAAGCACTATTTAGAAAAAAATGTTTAAAAAAGATGAAAAATTATGCAGTGCATAATAAGTTTTATAAAGATTCTTTATTGAATTTAAAACTTTTAAAAGAGTTGACTAAGTATAAACGAACAAAAATACTGTTTTATTATCCCTTACCTTTTGAAGCCGACATAACAAAAACTATGAAAAAATTAAGAAAAAAGTGTGATATCTTTGTGCCATTTATGCAAGGAGAAAGCTTTAAGATGGTACCATTTAGATTACCGCTGAAACAGAATAGTTTTGGTATTTTTGAAGCGGGAAAAACATTAAAAAAAATAAACAATATTGATATAGCTATAGTACCTGCGGTTGGGGTAGATACAAATTTACAAAGAGTTGGTTTCGGAAAAGGGATGTATGATCGTTTCTTTGCAAAATTAAAAAAGAAGCCTTATACAATTTTTATTCAGCCAGAATTTTGTTATACAAATAAATCTATATGTGACTCGTATGATGTCTCATGTGATTTACTACTAACACCAAAAGTACGGTTAGTCAAAAAGAGGAAATACGGATGTTAAGTGAAATTCTACTAGGTGGCGGTGTTGCTACTATTAGTGGTCTTATCGGATTTATCATCTCTAAAAAAATCACCAGCGCTAATTTCGATGTTTACATTGATCAAGCAAGAGCAAAAGCAGGTGCTATCGAAAATGAAGCACAAATGCTTTTGCAAAAATCAAGTCTGAAATCTCAGGAAATTGAGTTAGAAGCTATAAAACAGTACGAAAGTGCAAAAGATAGAGCTAAAGCTGACCTTGAAAAACGAGAAATTGATGTAACACGAAAAGAACAAACTTTTGACAAATATAAGCAAAGTGAAGAAAAACGCCTTCATGATGAACTTGTTGTCGTTAATGCTAAAAAAGTTGATTTAGAAAGAAATGAAAAATCATTAGATTTACTCAAAAGTAAATATGAAGATAAGATAAATGAGGCATTCCATACTATAGAACATAGCGCTGGGATGACTAAAGATGAGGCGCAAGCTGTTTTACTTGAAAAAGTTGAAGAGAAGTCTCGTGCAGAGATTGCACATATTGTTAGGCGCTATGAAAATGAAGCCAGACAAGAAGGCAAAAGAAAAGCTGATTATATACTAGCTCAGGCTACAAGCCGTTTTGCCGGAGACTTTGCTTCCGAGAGACTTACAAATTTAGTTTATCTCGATAATGATGAACTAAAGGGACGTATAATCGGTAAAGAGGGCAGAAATATAAAAGCCCTTGAGACACTTATGGGTGTTGATATTATTATAGATGATACGCCTAATGCGATTTTGGTTAGCAGTTTCAATCTTTATCGCCGTGCTATAGCTACTAAAACACTGCAGCTTCTTATCGAAGATGGCAGAATTCAGCCGGCTAGAATTGAAGAAATATTTGAAAAAGTATCAGAAGAGTTTGAGAGCTCTATATTAAACGAAGGTGAAGAACTTATAGTTGATATGAATGTAGGTCCAATGCATCCAGATCTTGTGAGACTTATAGGAAAACTTAGATATAGAGCAAGTTATGGGCAAAATGCTTTAGCACATACTCTTGAAGTTGCTCATCTTGCCGGCATTATGGCTGCTGAAATGGGTGGAGATCCAAAATTGGCAAAAAGAGCAGGTCTTTTGCATGATATTGGTAAGGCGCTGACGCATGACCATGATGGAAATCATGTAGATTTAGGCGCAGAGATTTGTAATCGTTATAATGAGCATAGTGTGGTTATTAACGCTATTTATGCTCACCATGGTCAACAGGAGATAGAATCTGTTGAATGTGGAGCTGTTTGTGCCGCTGATGCACTCTCTGCTGCTCGTCCCGGAGCCAGAAGAGAAGTGCTTGAGAGTTTCTTAAAAAGAGTAACAGAGATAGAAGAGATAGCTTCTGTGCACCTTGGTGTAAAACAGGCTTATGCTATCAATGCGGGACGTGAAGTCAGAGTTATTGTTAATGCTTCTCTGATTAATGATGATGAGTCTATTCTATTGGCTAGAGAGATAGCAAAAGAGATAGAAGAAAGAGTTCAGTATCCAGGCGAAATAAAAGTAAATGTTATCCGCGAGAGCAGGGCAGTAGAGTTTGCTAAATAACTGAAATCATACACACATGTAATTTAGCATGTGTGTATGGTCTTGTGCATTTGTGTAAAAATTTAGTGCTTTATGGTAACTAAAACGGCGCCTCTTACATCATTCATATTATAACCAAGAGCTTTATCTTGTGGATATTTATCGTTGATAGCTTTTGTTAGTTCTACATTTTTAGATATATCTCCGTGACATGCAAGGCATACCTCTTTATCGATAATGATTGGTTTATAGTATTTATATGTATTTTTATCAATATCTTTGAGTACATACTGTGGTAGTTGAACACCTTTTTTGCTCAGCTCATCAAACGATTCCAATATCTTTTTTTCATCTTCTGTTGGTTCATTCGCCGGATTGCGATATTTTAGACTTATCCGTTTAACTTCTAGTCCTTGTGGAAGCTCTGAATTTACTTTTTGAGTGAGTGTGTAAGCTTCGGCTGTGCAGAAATTGAGTGCATCCATAACCCCACCTTTTTCCATGTGAGCTTTCATGTTTTGCCCAAGTGTTTTTAAAAGCAATGCTGAACTGCTGTTTCCAAGTTCAATTGTCTTTTGTAACTTTGCATCTTGATTTTCTTGTGGTGCTCCAAGTAATAAAGCAGTGCTGACACTTATGAGTGTAATCGATTTAAGTAGTTTCATTTTTTCTCCATTTTTTATTTTAGTGAGTGTATAAATATCTAATAAATATCTTCGTGAACATTTATCTCTGAGTCATCATACGGATCCATGTGAATCAATATATGGGTTTTCTTATCTTCAAAAATTTTTCTTATTTTTGCTTCAAGCCTATCTGAAATAAGATGTGCATCGTATAAAGATATGCTCACATTAAAAACAGCATGCACCGAAACAAATATGTGCGAGCCAGACTCTCTTGTTTTTAAATCATGATAAGTTGTAATCGCTGGTTCCAGTTCTATTATTTCTATGATTTTTCCAATATCTTCTTCAGGTATTGCGGCATCTAAAAGCATTAAAGTGCCCTCTTTTATGATAGGAAATGCTGAATAAATCATATAAATTGCAATGCCGATACCTAAAAGAGGGTCAATTAATTGTTCTCCTGTATAGGAAATAAGTCCTAAGGCAACTAAAACAGCACCATTTGAGAAAAGGTCTGTTTTATAGTGCAGTGCATCTGCACGAATGACCATGTTTTTTGTTTTTTTGGCGACATAATTTAAAAATGCAACTAAAAATGCGGTTATCATAAAAGAAGCTATCATAACCCATATACTTGCAAACAGATATTCTGTTGCTCTGTTATGTGTGATTTTCATAAGTGCTTCATAGAATATGAACAGAGCTGATAGAGAGATAATTGTTCCCTCAATAACTGCAGCGAGCGGTTCTAATTTACTCCGTCCAAAGTGAAACTTGTCATCAGGGTCTTTTTCAGCATTATGAAGTGCAAAATAGTTAAAAAGCGATACAGTTAAATCTAAAAAAGAGTCGATTGCAGAGGCAAGTACAGCGATAGAGCCACTTAAAATCCCGACTGTCATTTTCATGATTACAAGTATAGCGGCAACGGATGTCGATACAACGGTTGCTTTTTTTTCTAATCGCATATAATTTCCTAATAGATATATTTGGATACAATTATAATAAAATTTAGGTGTGTAAATCATTAATGAACTTAGAAATAATAAGACAAGAAAGACAAAGATGGTTGAGATGGAAAAATATAGCTCCATTAAGAGATGCACTTGAGACTTTAGCTGATGGGGATTGGGAGATTGAGCTAGGTGACAAAGTAACTGTGAGCGGAACATGTGAAGACACACAACATGTAAAAGAAGTCGCACAGCTCATGATGCCTTGGAGAAAGGGTCCATTCCAGATTTTTGACATTATTATAGACACTGAATGGAAAAGTGATATAAAATATAACCTCTTAAGACCGCATTTTAGTTTAAAAGATAAGAAAGTAGCCGATATAGGGTGTAACAATGGTTATTATCTTTTTAGAATGCAGGAGGACGAACCAAAATCTTTAGTCGGTTTTGATCCGTCGCCACTGTACAAAACACAGTTTGATTTTATAAACCATTTTGTCAAAAGTGATATTGTGTATGAGCTTTTGGGTGTTGAGCATTTGGAATTTTATGAAGAGAAGTTTGATACGATATTTTGTCTTGGCGTGCTTTATCACAGAAGTGATCCTGTAGCTATGTTAAAATCACTTTATCGTGGGCTTGAAAATAGAGGGGAAGTTATCTTAGACACTTTTTATATAGAGGGTGAGGATGAGATGTGTCTATGTCCAGAATCCTCTTATTCTAAAATACCAAATATTTATTTTGTCCCAACAGTGTCTGCTTTAAAAAATTGGTGCTTAAGAGCTGGATTTGATGAGTTTGAAGTTCTAGAGACTTCTATAACAACTCCAGATGAGCAAAGAAAGACTGAGTGGATAGAAGGTCAATCTTTGGAAGATTTTTTAGACCCAACAGACGGGACTAAAACAGTTGAGGGTTATCCTGCCCCCAAGAGAGTATATGTCAGATTAATTAAGGACAAAAAATGAGTACAAATAAAACTGCTGAAGAAGATGAAGATTTAGAACTGGAAAAATATAAAGAGGACAATAGCAGTGTTACTTTAAGAACACACGAAGAAATAAACCGTGGTTTGTGCGGTGATATAGAAAAGTTGGAAGTTGGTTATGTTGAACTAAGGCTTACAACCACAGAGGATATGGTTGCGGATAGTTTAGGCTTGATACATGGCGGATTTATTTTCGGTGCAGCTGATTATGCTGCAATGGCTGCTATAAATGAAAGAAATGTGGTTTTAGTTGCATCAGAGTGTCAGTTTTTATCTCCGGTAAAACTTCATGATGATGTAATCATAATAGCCAAAGTCCGCCATAAAGAAGGAAGAAAAAGAAATGTTCGTGTTGAAGGTTTTGTTTTTGACATAAAGGTTTTTGAGGGTGAATTTAAGACTGTTATAACTGAAAGACATATCTTGAAACTTCACCTTCTTGAAGAATCAGACGACAAAAAAGCAGGTAAAAAATAATTATTTACCATTTATCTCTTAGTAGCAGTTAGCAAAAATATTCCAAAATCTTTTTTTGGTTTATTTATTGTGTTTATATTTTCAAATCTAACATCTTCAAATCCAGCATTTTTGACTATCTCGCACAAATTGTCTTCATCAAATCCAAAGTGAAATACACCGGCATTGTCTGAGTGAAATGTTCCGTCTTCTGTTTCTAAATCAGCAATTGCAATAAAGCCATTTTTATTTATGTTTTTATAAATCGTTTGAAAAAAAGCTTGTAAATCTTCCACATGATGAAGAGTCATAGAGCTGACGAGTCCATCAAAAGTTCTCTCAATCGGCGTTTTTATAATATCCTGACAGTAGGTTTCAATAGTGATGTCTGTACTGTTTTTTTCTCGAAGTTTTTCAAGCATGTTAGCTGATGTGTCTACCCCGTAAACTTTTTTAGTAAGCTTTGCTATCTCAAATCCTAAAAGACCTGTTCCAACACCAAAGTCCATGATCTCCATCTCTTTTGTAAGGGTAATCTTCGCACTTATTGCATCCGCAATTTTTTTAGCGCCATCCACTCTGATAGCTCCCTCGTCCCATGTGTCTGCTTTTTTGTGAAAATGGTCCTGCATGTAATTCCCTTATATATTTTTTATCCAGTAATCGGCGTACTGTTGCTCTTGTTTGATTGTTGTTGTACCGCCATGTCCTGGGTAAACTGTTTTATCATAATCTAATTCTTTAAATTTTTCAAGAGATTTTTTCATATCTTCTGCGCTTGAATATGGAAAGTCGTATCGTCCAATGGAACGCTCAAAAATAAAGTCACCACTAAACATGGCATCTCCAATCTCTATAGTTGAACATCCTGGACAATGCCCCGGAAAATGACGGAATTTAACTTTAACGCCTTGTATATCAAACTCTTCATCATCATTTACTGCAACATCAGGAACAGATGGCGGTAGATTGGGCATCCATGCACTGTCACGAAGCAGCATGACATCATCTTTTGGAGTGTAGAGAGGAATATGAAGTTTTTCTTGCAGCTCTGCATTGGACCAGACATGATCAAAATGTCCATGAGTGTTTAAAATAGCTACAGGATTAGTAATATTTTTCAAAACCCACTCAGTTGCGCCAATTCCCGGATCAATGATAAAATCCTTTCCATCCACAGTTACTATGTAGCAATTTGTCTGGTAATCACCCATCGGTTGAACTTTTATCTTCAATTTTAGCCCTTTTTTAGCGTGATTATACCATCATGCGCTTATGAATTTTTATAAAGAATTAGAGTTAATCTTAGAAGCTAAAAGTCCACATGTCAAGATAGAGTTGTTTGGTACGTTTTATAACGTATATAAATCGGGACAAGTGGATTTTGAAAAAGAGTACAAAACTAAAAACTTTGATCAGCCCTCTTATGTTCACTTGTGTAAAATTGTTCCTCCGCAAGATGTCCCAAGGAGAAGTAACCTGACAACAAAAGATGGACAAATAAATCTTCTGCATGCCATAGCCCATATTGAATATTCTGCAATAGATTTGGCACTTGACGGCGCTTATAGATTTACAGGTTTGCCTAAACAGTACTATGATGACTGGATAGAGGTTGCAGATGATGAGATTAGACACTTTTTGAGTTTAGAAAAACTCTTAAATGAACTTGGTGCAAAGTATGGAGATGTGGAAGTTCACAATGCTCTTTTTGAAGCTTCACAAAAAACACAAACACTTCTGGAGAGAATGGCAGTCGTCCCAAGATATTTAGAAGCAAACGGACTTGATGCAACCCCGATGATTTTGACAAAATTGCAAAAACTGCCAAAAAATGAGATGATAGAAAAAATCATCCGAACTTTACATGTGATACTTGACGAAGAGATAGATCATGTAAAAAAAGGCGATGTCTGGTTTAACTATGCATGTGCAGAAAACGGTGTATCAAATGAACTCTATTTTGAGATAATAAACAAGTATTATCCACAAGGTTTTTTACGACCGAAGAATCTAAATATAACTGCAAGAAAAGAGGCGGGTTTTAGTTGCAAAGAGCTAAACACCATGGCTAAGGGGAATGTTTGTTGAAACACAATCATTTTTTTAAGAGTAAAAATATATAAATCCGATAGAATACAATATAAGATTAATTAATAAACGATAGATAGGAATTTAATGCTAGATAATATGAAATTTTATGATTTTATTCATAAGCAGATACTTGTTTTTATAATTATAAATTTAAGCACTGCACCTGGGTATCTTCTGATAGGCTATTTTTATTCATCCATGTATATAGAGATGTTATGGTTTGTGGCAGTATTGCTGATTAGTCTTTGGGGCTATAGATTGCGTATAAACTATCTAAAAAATGACATGGATGTTAAAGAAAAAGAGGTATGGCTAACGAAAACAAAGTTTTATCTTTTCTTTTCATCTTATGTATGGACATTTATGTTTGTTGTATATGCTTTACAAGATAAAATTGAGCTTCATTATATATCTCTGGTTACACAAATTGGCATATCAGTTGTTGCGGCAACACTTCTATCATCACAAAAGCGATTAGCAATTTTTACAGTAGTAAATCTAATGTTTCCGGTGCTTGTGTATTTTATATTGATAGATCAAACGTATGCATACTTACTCGCATTCTTTTCCATTGTACTTAGTGCTGTATTATTATACTCATCAACAAATACTTTTAAGTATCTCTATAAGAGCCAGTATCAGGCCTATCATGACCGTTTAACCTCGCTAGGCAATAGACGTTATTTTATAGAGTTTTTAGAGAACACAATCAAAAGATTAAAATCCAAGGGAGGCTTTTCTTTTTTCTTATTGATAGATTTGGACCATTTTAAAACTATAAATGACAGCTTGGGTCATGACGTAGGAGATATGCTGCTTATAGAAGTTTCTTCAAGAATGAAAAAATTGGCTGCACAAAACAATTCTATTGTACTGCGACTCGGTGGAGATGAATTTAGCATAATAAGTGGAATTTTTGATGACAGAAAAAAATGTTTAAAGGCTGCTTTGAGTCTTTCTCAAGAGTTACTCGAAGTCATTAAGCAAAACTACAATGTAGAGGAAAATAGTTTATTTATCAGCGCAAGTATTGGTGTGACTGTTTTAAATGACATTGAAGTGAATGCAACTCAATTTATAAAAGAAGCTGATATTGCTATGTATGAAGCAAAGCATCAAGGCCGGGATGGGATAATTATATTTAATAAAGAGTTGTCTAAAAAAGTAGAACTAAAACTCGAAATAGAAAGATTATTGCGTTTTTCACTTGAAAATAATGAAATATCATTAAGATTTCAACCTCAAATAAATAGTGATAATACTAAGAGTTGTGAAGTTTTAGTAAGATGGAACAATTTAAAATTGGGCTTTATCCCTCCAGATGTTTTTATACCTATAGCCGAGCAAACAGGTTACATCATAGAATTGGGATATTATATTCTTGAAGAATCATTTAAAACTTTAAGAGAGTGGGATGAAAAAGGGATAGAATTTAAAAAGATGTCTATAAACATCAGTATATTACAGATGCTTAATGTAGGTTTTATTGATGATGTTAAGGCTCTAATTGAAAAATATTTAACGAGCAGGCAAATCAGTAAAGTGATTTTTGAAATCACAGAAACAAGTTTGGCTCAGAGCGTAGAGGAATTGATTGTCAATATGCGTGCTTTAAAAGAATTAGGAATAAATTTTTCATTGGATGATTTTGGAACAGGATATTCATCTTTGAGCTATCTTTCAAAACTACCGATAAGTGAACTGAAAATTGATAAATCTTTTATCGATGAATTAAGATTGACTCAAGATGGAACTATTGTTAGAACAATCCTGGATATTGCTAAAAATATGAAACTGGAAGTTGTGGCAGAAGGTGTTGAGGAAGAATTTGAAAAAAATTATTTAATTGAAAATAATTGTGACATATTACAAGGATATTATTTTTCAATGCCTATAACAAAAGAAGAATTTGAAAATTATTTTCCTTCATCTATTAGAAAAATTTGATATAATTATATTTCAAAGGATTTTAAGGTTTAAATGAAAAAGTATGAGCAAATAGCAGATTATTTACAACGATTTCTAGATAATGAAGTTCGTAAAACCGGAATAAAAAAAGTTGTCATTGGATTAAGTGGTGGTATTGATTCTGCCGTTGTTGCAGTGTTGGCCCATAACACTTTTAAAGATAACCTTTTATGCGTAAAGATGCCATCGCAGTACTCATCACAAGCCTCTTTGGATGATGCGGATGCTCTTTGTTCTGATTTTGGCATGAGAAGCATAACCGCTTCTATAGAGCCCATGTTAAAAGCTTATGAGGAGTTGAATCCGGATATGGATAACCTCAGAAAAGGTAATTTTTCTTCGCGGATGAGAATGGCAACACTTTTTGATATCTCCGCCAGAGAAAATGCTTTAGTTTTAGGGACTAGTAACAAAAGTGAACTTATGCTGGGCTATGGAACCCTCTATGGTGATCTCTCAAGTGCAGTCAATCCGATAGGGGACTTATATAAAAGTGAAGTTTATGAACTCGCACGGTACTTGAATGTAACTCCAAGTATCATAAATAAAGCTCCATCCGCAGATTTATGGGATGGTCAAAGTGATGAGCAAGATTTAGGCTATACTTATGCTGAATTAGATGAAGCATTGAGACTTTATGTAGAAGATAGATTGTCACAAGAAGAGATAGTTGAAAAAGGCATCAGTAAAAATATGCTTGATATGATAATAGGTAGAATTTTTCGTAATCAGTTTAAGCGAAAGATGCCTGTTATTGCAAAACTGACTTCCAGAACAATCAACCATGATTTTAATTATCCAAGGGATATAACACTATAAGGACTTTAAATATGAAAATTCCATTTTATAAATATGTTAGCGGACGAGAAGCGCATTCAAATGTGAGTGATGTACTAGATGGCGAGGATATAAATCAAGTTGAAGAACTTGAAAATGATTTTGCTTCTTATATCGGGTCGGAATATGCATTGGCAACTTCTCATGGGACTTCCGCACTTCATTTAGCTATGTTGGCACTTGATTTAAAAAGAGGTGACAAAGTTGTGTGTTCGGTGAATGCACATCCAACGATTCCAGAAGTAGTTCGTCACTTTGATGCTGAACCTGTTTTTATAGATATTGATGCAGATACTTATAATATTAATCTTGATAGCTTAGAATCATACTTGGAAGACAACCAGTCTAAAAAATTAAAAGCTGTTGTCATAACCCATATTGGCGGTCAATGTGTAGATTTGGACAGAATTTATTCTATGGCTAAAATCTATGATGTAAAAATAGTAGAAGATGCATGTGATGCTTTAGGCGCAACTTATCATGGTAATAAAATTGGTTCTACCGGTGCAGATATAACTTGTTTTGACTTTTCATCACATTTAAAGAAAAATATATGTAATGGCGGCATGCTGGTTACAGATGATGATGAAATTATTGAAAGAGCAAGACTTTTATCAAATCATGCAATTATTAGGGATGAAGATGCTTTAGAATATATTTATGATATTACAGATATAGGAAATGACTATTCACTCAGTCAGTTAAATGCAGCTTACATAAGAGCGCAGATTCAAGATCAAGATAAAAACATAAAAAGACAGCAAGAGATAGCTAAAATGTATAGTGATGCTCTTGTTGAAACTCCACATGTAAAAATTCCGGACATGAGTAATAAAGAACATCCCTTCTTTTTGTATATTGTGAAAATAGATAAAAATCGTGATTCTTTTGCAGTGGAATTAAAAAATGAATCCATACAAACAGGACTTCACTACATCCCTTTACATTTGCTAACGTATTACAAGTCAAAATATTCTCTCCGTGTAAATGACTTTCCTATTGCACTTAGAAGTTTTCAACAAATTTTATCTCTTCCTATTTATCCAAGCATGGATGATAAAGAAGTGAAATATGTTATAGATAAGATTAAAAAAATAGCAAAAACAAGAGTTTAAAAAGCAAATATATTGAAAAAAAATATAGTGTTTTGGGTTGAAGAATATTTTTACAACCCAAGTCTATTTCAAAAACTGCTTTCCCTTCTACTTCTTCCCTTTAGTTGGATTTACTGTTTTATCATGTACTTGCGTTTTAAAAGTAAAAAAGCTAGAGATTTTGGTATAGACATAGTAAGTGTGGGAAATTTAACAGTGGGTGGAAGTGGTAAAACACCGCTGACCAGCGCACTGGCTTTAAGATATGAAAAAGTTGCAATTGTCCTCCGCGGCTATGGAAGAAATAGCAAAGGTCTCCATGTAGTTAAAGATTTTAAAAATATTTTATGCGATGTAGATGTGAGTGGCGATGAAGCCATGATATATGCGCATAAACTACCAGACGCTATCGTAATTGTAAGTGAAGATAGAAAGAAAGCTATTTTAAAAGCAAAAGAGATGGGCGCTAAACTTGTTTTTTTAGATGATGCTTATTCAAAGCATGATATAAAAAAATTAGATTTACTTATAGAAGTGAAAAGTAAAAATACAAGCTGTTTGCCATCAGGACCATTCAGAGAGAGATTATGGAACTCGAAAAAAGCTTTTGTACTAGAAGATGGACTTGATTTTAGAAGAGTTGTTGAACTTAAAAATAAAAGTGATAGAATGTCATTAGTAACGGCAATAGCAAGACCGAATCGTTTGAGCCAGTTTTTACCAGAAGTTGTGAGTAAAAACTACTTTGAAGACCATCACTTTTTTACTAAAGAAGAGTTACAGGAAGTGTTAAAAAAAGACAATGCTGACTCTATTTTACTTACATATAAAGATTTTGTAAAAGTTGAATCTTTCGGGCTTCCACTATCACTTTTAGATTTACATGTGGAAGTTCAAGAGAGAGTTTTTGAAATAATAGATAATTATCTATGGCTAAGGACTTAGGGGGTCAAAAGTGCAAAAGAAGATTGAAACAGCAAAGACATTGCTCGAAGCATTGCCTTTCATAAAAGAGTTCAACAATCAGATAGTAGTTATTAAATATGGTGGTTCGGCTCAAACCTCACCACAGTTAAAAGAGAAGTTTGCTGAGGATATTCTGCTTATGTATCTTGTTGGAATCAGACCCGTGATTGTTCATGGCGGTGGACAAAAGATAACGGATATGCTGGAAGCTCTTAGAATAGAAACCAAGTTTTTAGAAGGACAGAGAGTTACATCCAAAGAGGTCATGAGAATAGTCGAGATGATACTCAGCGGTGAGATAAACAAAGAGATAGTTTCTCTGCTTAACTCTCATGGAGCAAAAGGAATTGGAATCAGCGGAAAAGATGCCCATTTTATAACGGCAAAAGCAAAAGATTTTGCAAAATGGGGCTTGACCGGAAATATTACACATGTAAAGCCTGATGTTATTTTAAATTTAATTGAAAATAACTTTATTCCTGTTATCGCTCCAATAGCCGCTGGTGAAGAGATGGGTCATCCAGGCTTTAATATTAATGCTGATTTGTGTGCCTCTTATGTTGCCAAGGCGATAGGTGCAAATAAGATTATTTTTTTAACCGATACAGCCGGAGTCTTAAATAAGGATAAAGAACTCCTAGGATCACTCACAAAAGCTGAAGTTGAGCGTTTAAAAACGGATGGGACTATACATGGAGGAATGGTTCCAAAAGTAGACGCCTGTATAGAAGCGATTGAAGGGGGAGTTCAAAAAGCCCATATAATTGATGGCAGAATTGAACACTCTATACTTTTAGAGCTATTGACTAAAGAGGGTGTCGGTACACAGATCATTAAGTAGAACTCTTCTTGACTTCTTACTTTGAGATGACTCTGTTTCTTCCAGCATTCTTAGCGCTATAGAGATTTGAATCAGCATGATTGAAAAAAGTACTTTCAGTATCCTGCAAATCATATTGAGTGACTCCGATTGAACATTTAACATCCACTGATTTACCTGAGTGGTTGTCCAGTATTACAAGCTCCTCAATACTTTTTCTAATCCGCTCAGCTATCTTTGTCGCTTTTTCTAAGAATGTATCCGGTAAAAGTATGACAAATTCTTCTCCACCCCATCTAACACATACATCCTGAGCGCGTATTTTTTTAGTTAAGATTTTTGCAAACTCTTTTAATACTAAATCTCCAAAATTATGACCATAAGTGTCATTAATCTTTTTAAAATGGTCTATATCAATAATCATCAAAGAAATTCCGCCAGGCTTATGTAAAATCTCGCTAATAACAGTTCTGTAATATCTTCTGTTGTATAAATTTGTAAGCGGATCTATATTTGAGAGTTCTTTATCTGTTATATCATGTCTGATAGCTACATATTCTATAACTTCACCGTCTGAATTCATAAAAGGGATTATTTCTGTTTTTGCTATAAATTCTCCACCATCTTTTTTTCTATTTTTTACTTTGCCTTTCCATGTGTGGTTCTTATTTAGTTTTTCCCACATTGCTTTAAAAAAATTGTCACTCATATCGGGATGTCTTATTATATTATGACTTTTTCCCAGCAACTCGTTTGAATCATATCCTGTAAGAGTACAAAAAGCATCTGTGACATAAATTATAATCCCTTTTGTATCTGTAATACTGAGTGCAACATGTTCTTCAATAAGTTTTGAATCAAAAGTAAACCTTCTATCTTTTATAGCTCTTTTTTTAGTATAAATACCTAAAATTATGTACAGATTAGTATCAAGTATCATTGTTGTATTGCGGATTTCATTTTTGTCAGCACCGTTTTCAAATAGAGTCTCAACTATGACGTTTTTTAAAGCGGCACAGTTTAAAAACACATCTTCAACTTCTAATCCAAAATCTAAAAAAGTATCAATAAATTGACGCATAGCAGGGCACTCAGCTATCTCTTTTTTGAGATTAAAAACCCCTAAAAAGTAGTCCAAGATAGAGTTCGCGATATCTCTTTCATACAAATCTTTATCAATATTTAGATTTTTTAATATTTTTGTGACGAACTCTGATTCAAGCCACTCTTTTATTATGTAAGTTCTATTTTGTTGAATAACATCATAAACAATGGTTGAATTCAAAATAATTCCTTCGGGGGATGATAATATAAAATATTATATCATATGATTATGATGAAAATATATTGTTATGATAAATTTGTACAATAATGTTGATTATGCCGAGATTATCATTATTATATTTTATGCTATACTATAAAACTATTTTTGTGTCATAAAAGTAATCATAGTAAATCAATTAAAGTTTAAGTATCAATAGATAAAAATTAACATAGGAAATGAAAATGTACGGAATGTTTGAAGACGAAGATGATGTATTTATGGGATCACCAAAGAGTAAATTTATGGATGTTGTGTTTAATGCCAACAATGATGTAGTAAGACATGAGTTGGAAAATTTTATAGAAAAATTTGCAACGATGGAGTTGATGCTTGAAGAGCATGTCAGCGAAGATATAGATCAACAAATTAAAACGTTTATGTATTCGAATCAAGATGATGTTGAGACAAAATCTAAAAGTATTTATATTGAACTGATGGGAACAATACTTTCTCAGAGCGAATAGTTGCGATTGAAAAGTATTTTACAGATTTTTATCCTTTTAACGCTTGCTTTTAGTGTCATGAGCGCAAGCGAACTACGAGAAGTTAAGAAAATATCCTTAAAAAAGGATGAGCAAAAGGAAATTCTTGTAAAATACGATTCGATAAAAAAACTGTTTAAATTTAGATGGACATTGTATAAAAATGGCGGGCTTGTTATATTTAGGTCATATGACACTATTGTCGCCCAAAATATCCTCTATCTTAGGCATAAAAATCAAAGTTTCAGGCTTGAATTAAAGTCAAGAGGTGTTGATAATTATAATGTGCCTTATGTGCTAGTTAAATTTAAAGAGTTTAATCAAGAAACAAAAACAGCAGATTTCGAACTGTATTTGTCTGATGAAAAACAGCAGATTGTTTTAGAATATTTAAACGAAAAGTAGAAGAGGGATGAATGCAGAGAGTTGAGCAAGAGATAGCAAGACTGATAAAAGAGATTGACTATGATGAGGTGACTCATCTTTTTAGTATGCTTAGCGGCGGTAAAAGGCTTAGGGCAAAATTGATTTTAAAGATAGCTTCTTCTGATGAGAGAGCTCCTTTGCTTGCTGCTATTGTGGAACTGATTCACGGTGCAAGTCTTTTACACGATGATGTGATTGACGAGTCGCATACAAGAAGAGGTGTAGCCTCTGTCAATGCAACTGAGGGCAGTAAAACAGCTGTTATGCTTGGTGATATACTTTATTCAAAAGCCTTTAGTGAATTGGTCAGTTTTGACAGAGATATTGCAAAAGTTGTATCTTCTTCAGTTACAGCGCTTTCCAAGGGTGAAATGCAAGATGTGAAGTTAGCCCAAATATTTAATAGCGATGAAGATAAATATCTTGATATGCTTTATCTAAAAACCGCCACTCTCATAGAAGCATCCGCAATCGCTGCAGCACTTTTAGTCGGCAAAGATATACAGACATATGGTCTTTACGGCAGAAATCTGGGGCTTTCCTTCCAGATTATTGATGATATCTTAGACATTACTTCAGATGCTGTAACTCTTGGAAAACCTTCTATGAATGACTATGTGGAAGGCAAATGTACCCTTCCGTATATTTATCTTTACCAAGCTTTAGACGATGCTGATAAACAAAGATTAGTATTCTCACATGCGAAGTCCATAGATACGGATGAAGCTCTTTGGATAAAAGAGAAGATGGAAGAACATCAAAGTATTGAGCGCGCTTTTAAGTTGGCTCATGAACTTTCGCACGAGGCTATGGAAGCAGTAAGCGATGACCATGCCCTTGTATCAATTTTAGACACTATGATAAAAAGAAGTTATTAATGCACTATTTAAATATAAGTTTTTCCCATAAAAATTCCACTCTTGAGATCAGAGAAAAACTATCCTACCCTGATGAAAAACATCTTAGCGGATGTTTGACAAAGTTAAATGCGAGCGAAGCAATACGTGAGAGTTTTTTGATCTCTACATGTAACAGAATGGAAGTGTTTTGCAATTGTACTGATATCGCAGTAGCAACTGAGCATATATTTAACATGCTCTCCGACCGTGCCGGCATAGCCAAAGAGGAGCTTGAAGGAAGAGCTGATATTTTTGATGACAGCAGTGCAATACATCATCTTTTCAGTGTTGCTTCTTCCCTTGATTCTATGGTTATTGGCGAAACACAGATTGCCGGGCAGTTAAAAGAAGCCTTTAGATTTTCATATGATAATGGATTCTCAGGTAAAAAAATTGCACGTGCCATGCGTAGTGCTTTTCAATGTGCAGCAAAGGTGAGAAATTCTACAGATATCTCTTCGAAGCCTGTCTCTATTGCCAGTGTTGCAGTTTCACAGTTAAAAGCACTTATGGATGATTTAAATGGAAAAAAAGCTTTAGTTATAGGTATTGGTGAGATGTCGGAAATCAGTGCTAAGCATTTGATCTCAAATGGTGCTGATGTTTACATTATGAACAGAACAAAAGATAAAGCTGTTGCCTTAGCGAACGAGAGCGGAGCAAAAGTGATCGATTATGCTGAGCTTCCTAATGTCATAAATGAGTTTGAAATTTTATTTACTGCCACATCATCTCCTAAACCTATCATTACGGATGAAATTATTAAGCCATGTGATTTTGACAGATATTGGTTTGATATGGCACTTCCAAGAGATATAAGTTATCATAAAGGTAACCGAATAAACCTTTATCAAATTGATGATTTAAAGAGTATAGTCAGTAAGAATATGGGCTTAAGGGAAGACAGTGCAAGAGTTGCACATGGTGTAATCGGTAGAGCTGTTGTTGAATTTTTTGAATGGTTAAGTACTTTGGACGTTGAACCATTGATAAAAGATATATATACAAAAGCTTATTTAACTGCAGACGTTGAAACTAAAAGAGCAGTCAGCCATGGCTATATCCCAAAAGAGTACGAAGCAGAAGCTAGAAAAATGTGCGAACAAGCATTAAAAAGATTTTTACATGATATGACAGCAAAAATGAGAAGTGTATCCCAAGAATCAAAGTCTGACATGGTCACTGGCTCTATGCAATTTTTAGTGGAAGAAAAAACTGAAGCAATAAATAAATTTTCTAAGGGACAAAAGTGAGAAGATCAAGAGCATTTATACCAACAACAAAAGAAGCACCTTCAGAGGCAACTCTGCCTAGTCATCAGTTTTTAATAAGAGCCGGCTTCATAAATCAACAAGGAGCTGGGTTATACAACTTTATGCCGCTTGGAAAAATTGTGTTAGAAAAGATCAGAGCAATTGTAAAAGAGGAGCTCGACAGAGCTGGTTGCAGTGAAGTGCAACTGAGCTTTGTGACACCTATTGGTTTGTGGGATAGAAGTGGACGTTCCGATACAATGGGAAAAGAGATGCTTCGCATTTCTGACAGACATCAGAATGAGTTTGTTTTAAGCCCTACAAATGAAGAGGCTATTGTTGAACTGGTAAAAAACAGAGTGACAAGTTATAAAGATTTACCTCTTAATCTGTACCAAATAAACACGAAATTCCGTGATGAAGCAAGACCAAGATATGGACTTTTGCGCGGTCGTGAGTTTCTTATGAAAGATGGTTACTCTTTTCATGCATCTACTGAAGATATGATTAGAGAATTTAATCTCATGGAAGAGACATACAAAAAGATTTTCACTAGACTTGGGCTTGATTTTAGAGTGGTTGCAGCTGATAGCGGGGCAATAGGCGGTACAGGAAGTAAAGAGTTCCACGTTTTAGCAGACAGCGGTGAAGATACTATAGTCATATGTGATGCTTGTGATTATGGGGCAAATATTGAGACTATATTTGAGAGTGAAGAAGAGATTGATGCTTTAAATGAAATGAGTTATGAAGAGTTGCAAATAAAGAGTATTGATGAAAAATGTTCTTGCGGTGGAAATCTCAGTTTTAAAAAAGGGATTGAAGTTGGTCATATTTTCCAGCTTGGAGACAAATACTCTAGTGCTCTTGAAGCAAATTTCAATGATGAAAATGGCAAGCCAAGACCTTTTGAAATGGCAACATTCGGCATAGGCGTAAGTAGACTTGTAGCTTCTGTTATTGAGCAAAACCATGATGAAAATGGATGTATCTGGACAAAAGCAACGGCACCCTATATGGTGAATATTATGATTTCAAATATTAAGGATGAAGCTCAGACAGCTTTAGGTGAAGAGCTGTATGAAAAACTTCAGACCAGCCATGTAGAAGTTATGCTGGATGACAGAAAAGACAGATTTGGCTTTAAAATGAAAGATGCTGAACTGATTGGTTTTCCTTATACTATCATTATTGGAAAAGAGTTGGAAAATGGCTTAGTCCAAATATTTGAGCGAAAAACAAAAGAAAATATTTCTGTAAAGACAGAAGATATCTATTCAAAAATAATGGAGTTGATATAAAATGATATATTTTATAGTGTACCTTTTTTTAGAGGTATTGCTTTCTGTAAATATTTCATCTTATATCGGTGGTTTAAATACATTTTTTGAAATAATTTTAACCGCTTTTATCGGAATATCAATTTTAGTTAATTTTAGAAAAACATTAGTAGAAAATCTCACAGCAGTTTCTTACAGCTGCATAGATTTAAAGCAATTTCAAACCCTTAATTTATTTACGTTATTAGGTGCCATATTTTTAATTATACCTGGTTTTTTAACTGATATACTTGGTATTTTGATGCAGTTTAGTGTTTTTACAACTATGCTTGTTAACCGTTATAATGTAAAATCAGGTAACTGTAAAACAGATTTTTCACAAAACAATACACAAAATCATACACAAAAGGATTCAGATGTTATCGACGTCGAAATTATTACTGAGCATACTTCTATTAAGTAATTTACTATATGCAAAAACTGCAACTGAAGCAGTTGAAGATTTTTTAGAAAATAGTATTTCTCAAAATCCGAATATAGATAAATTAGATGTAAATGTAGTGGATACAATAAAAGTTGAACAACTTAAAGGCTGGGATGCTTATGTTGTAATCATCAATGCAACATTAAAAAAAGATAAGAAAAAAGTCAGTCAAAAAATGATTTGGTTTTCAGATGGCAAGATTATAACAAAAGAGCTGACTCTTATGGAGGGAGGAGAAAGCTTGGCTGATTTGGTCAAACCTTCATTTAAAGAGGAATATTACAGAGATGAGAATTTAGTATACGGAAATAAAAATGCTAAACATAAGGTGGCAATATTTTCAGATCCACTTTGCCCATTTTGCAGAACTTTTGTTCCGGAATCTATAGAATATATGAAAAAAGAACCAAATAAATTTGCAATCTATTATTTTAATTTTCCATTGCCTGCCATCCATCCGGCATCCGTAGAACTTGTCAAAGCTGAGATAGCAGCTGAATTGCAAGGACATAAGGATGTATTGTTAAAACTCTATAAGGTTGAAATAGATCCAAGGGAAAAGGATATAAATAAAATATTGGCAGCTTTTAACAAAGCTACCGGATTGAGCATAACCCCTGCAGATGTTGAATCCAAAAAGGTTATCGATAGATTTAATGAAGATTTGAAGATAGCTGATAATGTTATGGTTCAAGGTACTCCAACTATGTTCTTTGATGGAAAAATTGATAGAGCAAAGAATACATATAAAAAGGTGAAATAATAAATATGAAAAAATTAACAATAGCAACAAGAGGCTCACAACTGGCACTTTGGCAGTCAAATCATATAAAAGCAGTTTTAGAAGAACAAAATCCAGGCATGGAAGTTGAGTTAAATATTATAGTGACCACGGGTGATAAGATTATAGACAGACCCCTTGCAGCAATCGGCGGTAAGGGATTATTCTTAAAAGAGTTGGAAGAAGCGATGCTAAGAGGTGAAGCTCAAATAGCGGTTCACTCTCTAAAAGATGTTCCTACGGTTATGCCTCATGGTCTTCTTCTTGCGGCTATTACCGAGAGAGAAGATGCAAGAGACGCACTTTTATCTCAAAAATATCCTGATATCAGCTCGTTGCCAAAAGGTGCAGTTGTCGGTACATCTTCACTTCGCCGCCGCATGCAAATAGAAAAACTTCGTCCTGATATTGTTATCAAGGACTTAAGAGGAAATGTTGATACAAGAATCAGAAAACTCAAAGAGGGTCAGTTTGATGCGATTATTTTAGCTGCCGCAGGTATTAACCGCCTTGGACTTCTAGATGAAGTTGAACATGTATATCAAATTCCACTCGAAGAGATGATTCCGTCTATGGGGCAGGGTGCTTTAGGAATAGAGGCCGTGAATGATCCGGAAGTTTTAGCTATTGTTGCAAAACTTGAAGACGAATGCAGCAGGATTGAAACAACGATAGAAAGAGATTTTGTTGACATGTTAAATGGCGGCTGTCATGTTCCCATCGGTGTTAACGCTGCAGTATTAGAAAATAACGACGTAGTTGTAAAAGCAGTATTGGGCTTACCTGATGGCACGGAGATGATAAGTGACACAAAAATAGTTTCAAAAAGCATTTATAAAACTGTTGGAAGAGAGATTGCTCAAGAGTTTATAGATAAAGGTGCTAAAGAGCTTCTTTTAAGAGCGGAAAATATGATGGTGGGTCATTAATGCAAAAAACCATCAATCTTCTTAAATCTGAGAGTGAACTTAAAATTATTGAAGATGAACTTGATATTTATCTGGAAATCCCGCATTTAGCTTATGCAGAGGTTAAGAAAAAATATGGGGGCAAAGCGCTTTTATTTACCAATGTCGTAGATAAAAGAAATGATAAAAAATTTGAAGAACCGGTTTTGATGAATGTTTTTGGCTCATATAGAAGATGTGAACTTCTTTTTGGACGAACCATCGAATCTGTTGCGGATGAGATAACTAAACTGTTGCACATGAAGCCTCCGGTTGGATTTTTAAATAAGATTTCAATGGCAGGGGAACTTTTTGCACTCAAAAATATTTTTCCAAAAAAACTCAAAACTGAGGGTGCCTGTCAAGAGATAAAGTATTTGAATGAGAAAATAAATCTTTATGACCTACCGGTTTTAACTACATGGGAACAAGACGGCGGTCCGTTTATTACTATGGGGCAAGTTTACACGCAAAGCTTAGACGGCGAGATGGTAAACCTCGGCATGTACAGACTTCAGGTATACGATAAAGACCACTTAGGCATGCATTGGCAGATACATAAAGACTCGTCACACTTTTTTGACCAGTATCAAAGCAGTGGCAAAAAAATGCCTGTAAGTATTGCAATCGGCGGGAATCCTCTTTATACATGGTGCGCGACAGCTCCGCTCCCTTATGGTGTCAATGAGCTTTTAATGTATGGGCTTATTACAAAAACACCTGCAAGATTGGTAAAATCTTTGACAAATCCTCTTTATATTCCAGAAGATGTGGATTATGTTATTGAGGGTTGGGTTGATACAAGTGAACTTAAAATCGAAGGTCCATTTGGTGATCATACAGGCTATTACACATTAGAAGAGCCATATCCTGTGATGCAGGTAAGTGCAATCACAATGAAAAAAGAAAGAACATTCTTGGCAACTGTGGTTGGAAAACCGCCACTTGAAGATAAGTACATGGGCTGGGCAACCGGAAAGATATTTTTTCCACTTTTAAAAACAACAGTTCCAGATTTGCTTGATTATCATATGCCGGAAAATGCAGGTTTTCATAATCTCATCCTTGCTAAAATGCAACCTCATTATAAAGGGCATGCAAAACAGTTTATGCACGCTTTTTGGGGTGCAGGACAGATGAGTTTTGTAAAGCATGCAATCTTTGTTGATGAGAATGCGCCTAAGCTTGAAAACTATGAAAATTTTGCAACTTATGTTTTAGATAGATTTACGCCTAAAAGCATGTTTATATCAGAGGGTATTTTGGATGCACTAGATCACTCTTCGCCTGAAACACTTGTAGGCGGCAAGCTTGGTATTGATGCCACTGCTGCACATAAAATAGAGGGACCTAAACTTTTAGGCGATGAAGAATTATTCAAGAAAGTGAAAAAGCTGATTCCTGATGCAGTAAATCTGCACCAGTTTATGACAAGAACAAAAAATCCGATAACTGTTATATCAGTGAATAAAACAAAAAATGCCCGCGAGTATTTTGATGCCTTAGCAAAATTAAAAGACAACCTGAGAATCGTTGTTTTTGTAGATGATGATAAAAATGATGTGTTGAACTCCTATATGCTTGTCTGGAGAGTTACAAACAACATGGATGCACAAAGAGATGTTTTTGTATCGGAACTTATGGTAGGCGTTGATGGGACAAACAAAAATGAGTTAGACGGGTTTGAGCGTGAATGGCCGGATGACGTTGACTGCACTCTCAGTGTTGTTGAGTCGTTAAAAGAAAGAGGCATTTGGGACTTGGACGAAAAGATTTATAAAGATTTACAACTGTAATGAATGGAGATAAAATGGAAAAAATGTGGTCAGGTCGCTTTTCGGCAAGCGGAACTAAACTTTTAGATCAGTTCAATGCATCCATAATGTTTGATAGAAAACTTTATCGTGAAGATATTGAAGGCTCAATAGCGCATGCTACTATGCTTGCAAAACAAAATATATTGACAAATGAAGAACTTACTCAAATTATTGATGGCATGCATCAGGTAAAAACAGAGATAGAATCGGGCGAATTTGAGTGGAAAATCTCTGATGAAGATTTGCATATGGCAATTGAGAAAAGATTAACTGCACTTATCGGTGATGCAGGCAAAAAACTTCATACTGCAAGAAGCAGAAACGATCAGGTAGCAGTTGATTTCCGCCGTTATGTTTTGCGTAAAAATCTTGAAATAGTTGAAGCTATAAAACTTTTAATGCAAGAAGTCTTGGTTGTTGCAGATAAACATACAGAGACTATTTTACCTGGCATGACGCATCTTCAGCATGCTCAGCCGATAAATTTTGCTTTTCATTTGGCTGCTTACATGTCTATGTTTAAAAGAGATATAGAAAGATTTGAAAATTCACATAAGAGAAACAATGTCTCTCCTCTTGGCTGTGCCGCACTTGCAGGAACTCCTCATAATATCGACAGAGAAAAAACTGCAGAACTTTTAGGCTTTGAGAGTGTCAGTGTCAACTGTTTAGACACTGTGAGCGACAGAGATTTTGCCCTAGAGATTTTGTTTAACATCTCAACTATGATGATGCATATCTCAAGACTGAGTGAAGAGCTTGTCATGTGGTCAAGTTACGAGTTTGGCTTTGTTGAGCTCAGCGATGAGTATTCGACAGGTTCATCCATCATGCCGCAAAAGAAAAATCCTGATGTTCCTGAACTTCTTCGCGGTAAAACAGGCAGAGTTTATGGCGCGCTCATGGGACTTTTAACTGTTATGAAAGGTCTTCCATTAGCTTACAATAAAGATACTCAAGAAGATAAGGAAGGTGTTTTTGATGCGGTTGAAACGGCTGAAATCTCTTTAGAGATATTAAAAGAAGCAATTAAGACTATGCAGGTAAAAGCACATAACATGAAAAATGCTTCTAAAGTCGGACATTTAAGTGCAACGGATTTAGCTGATTATTTGGTGCAAAAATGTAATATTCCTTTTAGAGAAGCGCATTTTATTACAGGTAAGGCTGTAGCAAAAAGTGAAGAGCTGAAGATTGATTTAAGCGATATCCAACTGAAATACCTTCAAGAAATTGACTCAAGAATTAATGAAGATGTCTTAAAGTTTTTATCTATCGACAACTCAATGAATGCAAGAACTTCTGCCGGCGGAACTGCAACCGTAAGAACAAAAGAGCAGTTAGAATATTTTAAAAATTATTTAAAGGATAAATAATATGAAAGTTAGTATATCTCATAAAGAAGATATGAAATTTGAAGCTAAAACAGAAAAAGGCAGTTTTATAATCGATTGTCCTGTAATCTCTCCGATTGAGTACTTTTTGGCTGGACTTATCACATGTACTGCATCTGATATGATTGTGATTCCTAAGAACTCTAACAAAGAGGTAACGGATTTAGTGGTCGATGGCGAAGTTGTCAGAAACGAGGATTATCCAAGAAAGTTTAATACACTTCATTTAGATTATAATTTTAATTCTGATGCAGATGATACAACTGCTGCAAGATGGGTAATGGCTTCACTGGAGACGTACTGTTCAACTGTAAACACTGTTCGTGACACTACAGCTATTTCATACTCGATTACACACAATGGCAAAAAAATTCTTGAAAATGAAAAGATGATTTCAGGTGGCGGTATGAAAATTGATTTGGGCGAAATAGAAAGCTGCCCATCGTAAATTTAAAGAGATTCAGTGCTTATTACTGCATGAGTTAAAGATGAAAAACTAGTTATTTAAACCAGTTTTTCATCTTATCGATTGCAGAGTCTAAAACACCTTCATGAGGTTTTGATTCTATCCCAAAAGATTCTTGAAGTTCTTTTATAAGTTCTTTTTGTTTGTCATTTAACTTTTTAGGATATGTTAAATTTACCTGTGCAACAAAGTCACCTTTTCCATGACCATGAACATCTTCTACCCCTTCACCCCTGAACGTAAAGTGCTGTTTGTCTTTTGTTCCGACGTCAAGCTTAAGTTCTAGCTCTCCAGTTAATGATGGGATGTTAATGGTCTCACCGGTAATAGCTTGCGTGAAAAATACAGGTATTTCAATGTAAACATCATTTCCGTTTCTTATGAAGTGTTTGTCCTGTTTTACATTAAAAGTTACATATAAGTCACCGCGAGTACCACGTTTTCCAATGTTGCCTTTGCCGGAAACTCTTAGTCTGTTATCAGAGTCTATACCTGCAGGAACTTTGATGGTAACTTTTTCTTTAAGCTCTTTGTATCCATTTCCACGACAAGTCCCACATGGCTCAGCTGCTGAGCTTCCCGTGCCTTGACATAATGGACAAGTTTGTGAGAAAGTCATAAAGCCTTGTTTCATATAAACTTGCCCTTGCCCTTTACACTGTTTACATGTAGAGAGCTTGCCGTCTTTAGCTCCTGTACCCTTACAGTCAGTACAAGAATTTTTATACGAAAACTCTATCTCTTTTTCGCATCCAAATACAGCTTCATTAAAACTAATACTCATGTCAACATTCATATCCAGAGGATACTTTTCCATGTCCGCCGGATTTTGTCTTCTACGAGAACCGCCTCCGCCAAAGCCACTAAACATATCTTCGAACATAGACCCTAAATCATCAAAACCGCCTGATGAACGGCGAGAACCGCCACTTCTTCCTTGAAGACCTTCTTTGCCGTATCTGTCGTATATGCTTCTTTGTTGTTCATCACTTAAGCACTGATATGCTTCATTACATAATTTAAATTTATGTTCTGCATCAGCATCACCGGCATTTTTATCTGGATGATATTTTTTTGCCATATCTCGGTATGCTTTTTTTATGCTTGCTTTATCTGCAGTTTTAGACACTTCTAATATTTCATAGTAACTTAAATTTTCCATTTCTTCTCGCATAAATATAATAATTTTTGGAATTATACCGTTTTTATGGTTTAAAATTAAGTATAATAACCTACATGAAACATATAATTTATTTTTTATTCATATTATTGTTAATTTCAGGTTGTTCTAAAGAACCGGAACCTCAAAAAGAAGCAAAAGTGCTTTTTGATGATTTGCCAAAAACACATCTTTTAAAAACTGACTTTGATCAACTGCCGAACTGGAATGAAGAAGATTATGCACTTGCTTTGGAGTCTTTTATAAACAACTGTCGCAGTACAAAGACGCAAAATATATATCAAGAGTTGTGCATAAGAGCAGTCGAGTCACAAAATCCAAAGATTTTTTTGCAAAGTGAGTTCATTCCGTATGAAATTAAAACAGAAAATGGTGAAGAACAGGGACTTTTAACAGGTTATTATGAACCACAGCTCAATGGTTCATTGGTGAAAACATCTACATTTAAGTATCCCATATATGAAACACCGGACGATTTAATTATTGTAGACTTAAGTTCTATTTATCCAGATTTGAAGAACTATAGATTAAGAGGCAGATTAGAGGGTAATAAATTAGTCCCTTACTATACAAGAAAAGAAACTAAGTCAGAGCATATGAATGCCCGTGTAATTTGTTATACAGATTCAAAATTGGATTTGTTTTTTTTAGAGATACAGGGTTCAGGAAGAGTTACATTAACAAATGGAGACACTATTTTTGTAGGCTATGCTAATCAAAATGGACATAGATATAGAGCGATAGGGCGATATTTAGTGAAGATAAATGCACTGAAAATTGAAGAAGTTTCTCTGCAAAGCATAAGAGCTTGGCTTGTAAAACACCCCCAGAGAATGGATGAAGTCTTAAATTATAATGATTCGGTAGTATATTTTAAAGAGAAAAAAAAGTCTGCTTCGGGAGCATTGGGACTCTGTCTTACTCCAACACGCTCTATTGCGGTCGACAGACAATATATTCCGCTTGGCAGCATGCTGTACTTAAGTGCTGACATCAAAAATAAAAGTGTAAGCAAAGTTGTTGTAGCACAAGATACAGGCGGAGCAATAAAAGGCGCAATAAGAGCAGATATGTTCTTGGGTTATGGTAATGAAGCCAGAGAAACGGCAGGGGAGCTGAAATCACCTTTAAAGCTTTGGATATTTCTTCCAAAAAATAAAAAGGAACTCATGTGATTATTCTAAAAGATGAATCTTCATTGAAAAAGATTTTTTAATGAGAAGATCTTTAGAAAAATTTAATCGCCTTGTGGAATCACTTCAAGAACTTCCGACAATAGGAAAAAAATCAGCTACCAGATTGGCTTACCACATGGTGATGCAAGACAGTTATGTTGGGATGAAAATCTCACATGCAATAGAGGATGCACTGGGGTCTTTAAAAAAGTGTAGTGTATGCGGTGGCATGAGCGAGGATGAACTTTGTTTCATCTGCAGCGATGAATCAAGAGACAGTACTTTTTTATGCATAGTTGAAAATGCAAAAGATATACTTCTTTTAGAAGAAAACGGACTTTTTGACGGGAAATATTTTGTGCTGGATTCTTTGGAAGAGTTGAGCATGTCTCATTTGGTAAAAATAGCTGCATCAGGAATAACGGAGCTTTTATTTGCACTTACCCCATCTATTGCAAATGATGCTGTAATTCTTTATATAGAAGATAAGCTGAGTGATTTTGACATAAGTTTTTCAAAAATTGCACAAGGTGTTCCTACGGGAGTGAGTTTAGAAAATATTGATATTTTGTCACTGACAAGAGCATTGGAAGATAGGGTGAGGGTTTAAGAATGATAAAAAAGTTTATTCTAATATTGTTATTGATAAGTATTGAATTGTTTGCTAAGGACATGACAAATGATAAAGACTTTGAATTTTTAACTTTAGAAACACAAAACATACATGATGTTCAGGCGAAAAAAGGTATGCAAGACTGGATTAATACAGGTTTCGGATTACGACCTTACAAAACAAACTATCTTTTGCCGTTTGGGTATAGAGATGGCACGTATAAATCTTATATTCAATCAGATACTTATAAAAATATAGAAGCTGAATTGCAGGTAAGTTTAAAGCTCTACTTAGGACATGGACTCTTTGGTTTAAATGAGCTTTATTATGTATCTTATACTCATCAAGCTTTTTGGCAGATTTATACAGATTCTTCTCCTTTTAGAGAAACAACCTATAATCCGGAAGCTTTTGTGATTTTCCCCATTTTAGATGATGATTCTTTTTTGCAAATGCGTTCTTTAAAATTTGCAGTGGCGCACAGATCTAATGGGCAAGGGAATAATGAAAATGCTGTCTATGTCTCTCCAGAAGACAACCTGGGTAATCGTTCTAGAAGTATCAATTACTTTTACACAACATTAACACTTCAGCATGATTCACTCATAACAGATTTAAATGTCTGGCTTCCTTTTCCAGTAGCTACAAATCTTGATGACAACCCAGATCTTATGGATTATATAGGGTATAGTTCTGTGAAATTTAGCTACTTTTTAGACAAGCATATGTTTACTTTAATGGGAAGGGCTAATCTCGTAACAGGAAATGGTGCCGTTGAAGCAACATATTCCCATCCATTAACAGATGGAGTATTTCTGTATGGAAAAATATTTAGCGGTTATGCTGAGAGCTTGATTGACTATAATAATTATATAACAAAGTTTTCTATAGGATTTAGTTTTTCCAGATAGTTATAACTCAAAACTTTTTTGCATGTAAAATTTGATATCGCTTGTTCCCAGTTCATTATTTGTAAAAAGTTCATTCGCTAAAATACCTTGACCAAGAAGCATATCAGCTCCATCTTTACATGTGAGATTTTTCTCTTTTGCAAGGCGTAAAAATGGAGTTACTTTTCCGTAAATTGCATCCGCTGCAAAAGATGTGTTTTGTAAAATATCTTCTATCATCTCTTTTGGTGCAGGTAGATTCTCATCCTTTAATCCGGCACTTGTAGTGTTTACAACTAAGTCATACTTTGAAGATTTGTAGCTGTCCCAATCCTGACATGTAAGAGCAAAATTTTTAAAGTAAGCTAACTTATTTTCGCTTCTGTTTAAAATACTTACTTTTAGATTGTCCTGCACAAATCTTGAAGCTAATGCTTTTGCAGTTCCGCCGGCACCGATTATCAAAACTTTTTCTATATTTTCAAACTCTTTTATGGCAGCCATAAATCCATCGGCATCAGTGTTGTATCCTATGAGTTTTCCATTCTCATTGATAATAGTATTTACAACACCTATATTTTGAGCAAAGCCTCGAACTTCATCACATGCCTTGTACGCGTCTTCTTTATGAGGAACTGTGACATTTGCACCGCTTAAACCAAGGGCAAAAAAAGTTTCTCTCAGTTTTGAGCCATCTTTTAAATGGACTCTTGTATAACAGGCTTTGTAGTTCAAATTTTTAAACACTGAGTTGTGCATGAGAGGAGAGCGGGAATGTGCTACCGGGTCACCAAAGATTGCAAATAGTTTCAATACTTTAGTCTAAATCTTCAAGTGAATGAATGAGTGCACCAAGCTTATTTTCAACTTCTAGATACTCTAACTCATTTTGACTGTCTGCTACAATTCCGGCACCGGCCTGAAGGATTACATTGTCTTTTTTTACCATAGCAGTTCTGATAGTTATAGCGCTATCCATGTTGCCGTCAAAACCGAAGTAGCCGATGCTGCCGCTGTAAAAGCCGCGCTTCAAGCCTTCATATTCGGCGATTAATTCCATAGCTCTTATTTTTGGAGCTCCGGTCATAGTTCCGGCTGTAAATGTAGCCATAAACAGATCAAACATATCCTTGTCATCATCGAGTATGGCCGTTACATCTGAGACAATATGCATGACATGTGAGAATCTTTCTATATGCATCATGTTTTCAACTTTTACGGTTCCAGTTTTTGCTACACGCCCTACATCATTTCTGCCTAAATCTATAAGCATAAGATGTTCTGCCAGCTCTTTTGGGTCATGTAAAAGTTCTATCTCAAGCTCTTTGTCCCGCTCTTTGGTAGATCCTCTTTTTCTTGTACCGGCGATTGGTCTCAGGAGAAGCTCCCCGTTTGTAAGTCTGACCATAACTTCCGGTGAACTTCCGACAATATTGAAATCTTCATATTCCATAAGAAACATGTAAGGAGACGGATTTTTTGTTCGCAGTATTCTATAAAAACTAAAAGGATCAACTTGTATGTTTCTGGTAAAACGGTTTGTCATGAGGATTTGAAAAACATCACCGCTTCTTATCATCTCTTTTGAATCATCAATCATTTTGAAAAACTTCTCTTTGGAAAAAGCAAAGCTACCTTTGTCCTCTCCGATATTTTTTTTCATATGAACATATTCGTAAGAACTTTTTAGTTCCTGCTCAATGAGATCAAATTTTTTACTAAATTCTTCAAGTGTGCTTACAAGAGAAATCTGATGGTTTTTGTGAGAATATACTAAAATTATTTTTGGGAGAATTAAATCCAAATCAGGAGTGTTTAACTCATCTTTTAAGTGGTCCATACTCGAACCTAGTTTTGGCTCAAATACTTTTACCATATCATAACCAATATAGCCAATAAAGCCATCAACATAGCCAATATTGAGCTTTTTTGTCGCTTCTTTATAAGCAGATGCATCTATATTTTTATAGTACTCTTTTAAAAATGTAAAAGGGTTTTCTTCTTTTATTTGCTTGATTCCATCAGCATCGGTATAGACGGTCTTATCATCTATGTACTGGAGTCTTTCTCTGGCACCTATGCAGATGAAACTGTAATTTCCTTCACTTTGACCGGCGCTCTCAAAAAGATAAGTAACTTCATCTTTAAAAATCGATTTGAGTTTAGAATAAACGGCAATAGGTGCTAATTGATCAAGTATAAATTGTTTAGAATATATCAAAAGAAAACCTTGATGAAAGTTATATTTTTACTAGAAAAGCACCAGGTTCTATACTGCTTTTTACGGTTTTCAAGGCATTTCGTGCATCTTTTTCAGAATCAAAAGGACCAACTAAAACTTTGTTTAATGTTTTTGCATTATCTGTTACTTTGTAGTATTGATACTTAAAACCTTTATCCGTAATAGATTTTAAGAATTTTGCATTTGGCTCATATCTTGAAAAAGATCCAACTTGAATAAAATAGGATGGAGTAGATGCTGGTTTTACCATTTTAGTTTCCAAAGCTGCTTTGGTCTCAACTTTTACCGGAGCTGCTTTTTGAATAGCTTTTGCTTTTTCTTCTGGTATTGCTTCAGTTTTACTCTCTTCTTTTAATCTTTGAGCGATTTTGTTTAAGTTGTCATCATTTATTTTTGGTTCTTCTACTACATCAACATCTTCAAAAAGAGGTTCTTCCACAGCCTGCTCGGCAGATATGCTTTTCGGTTCAGGAGGCAACACTGCTTGAGGTAAATTGTCAGTACCATTGGAAGTGAGAGAATTCATAAGCATTATTACAATAATTAAAACAACGCCTAAAGTAGCAACTACCAAGATTATTTTTTTATTGCCATTGACTCCGTTATCTTTATTTAAAATAATGTCATTTAATTCATTTTTCTCTTGCATAGTATTACCTCTTATAGTTTTAATTTATAATCATACCTAATTTTACTGTATTATTTGTTTTAAAATAGAAAAAAGCATATGCGGTTTAGTTAAAAACTACATATGCTTTGACCAAGAAGCTCCACGCTCTTTGGCATAAACTTCATAGGGTAAAGTTAAGATATTATATTCATTTGGCATCTCATCATTAGGAAACATTCTCCACTGTTTAGGCTGTTTAGCAGCAAGCTTCATACTAATCATTTTTCCAAGCTGTATAGCCTCTTGCAAAGTTGTGTGTCCTTTATGTATATAAACATGAAGATGACCTTCTGTCTTTGTGTTGTATGCAGTGAAGTTTATATAACCTTCTTCCCTAAGAAGAAGTTGCGCTTTATGATAAAATCGTTCTGGGTCTCTTCCATTATAGTCTATCACTATGTTTTCAACTTTTCCATGACTATTCACTAGAGAATGAGCAACAGCTATTTCACCTTTAAGATGTTGGTTGATAACTGACTGTGACAATGGAGCATCAACTTTCTCAAACTTATTATAAAAAGTGCGGCCTTTAAATGTGAGTTTGTCCACCACCGTATCTCTTTTTATCCAGTAGTGGTCGCTGACCATTTTGATAAGTTTTAGATCCATTGCAGTCATTGCGTATCCTTAGTAAGTTGATTGATGATATATTACAAAGTTTTGTGCCAGTGCTTTTAACTCTTCTTTTATTTTTGATTGTAATTCAGTATTATTGATATCATCTAAAACATCTGCCATTTTATTTGCAATCAGTTCAAATTCTTTTTCTTTCATGCCTCTGCTTGTAAGTGCCGGAGAACCAACTCTTATACCCGAAGTAACAAAAGGGCTTCTTGTCTCACCTGGAACAGTGTTTTTGTTAATAGTTATACCTGCATTTCCAAGAGCTGCATCTGCATCTTTACCAGAAAATTCACGACCTACAAAAGATACCAGGATTAAGTGATTGTCTGTCCCGCCGCTCACTACGTCATAACCTCTTTTCATCATAACTTCTGCAAGTACTTTAGCATTGGCTTTTACTTGTTTAGCGTACTCTTTCCACTCAGGTGAAAGGTTATATTTGAAACCAACAGCTTTTGCAGCGATTACATGTACAAGTGGACCGCCTTGAAGAGCAGGGAAGATGGCAGAATTCATCTTCTTAGCAATATCTTCGTCATTAGTCATAATCATACCGCCTCTTGGACCTGCAAGAGTTTTATGAGTAGTAGTTGTAACAACATGTGCGTGCGGGAATGGGCTAGGGTGTTCACCGGCTGCAACCAAACCAGCGATGTGTGCAATATCTGCAAATAAAATTGCTCCAACTTCATCAGCGATTTCGCGGAATCTTTTGAAGTCAATTTCTCTTGCATAAGCAGAAGCGCCACAGATAATAATCTTCGGCTGAGTAATTTTAGCTATATCTAAAACTCTATCGTAGTTTATACGACCATCAAGCTCAACACCATAAGTAAATGAATGGTAGTTTTGACCGGAAAAACTTGGTTTTGAACCATGCGTCAAGTGACCGCCATGGCTTAAATCCATACCTAGTATTTTATCACCGGCTTTAATCAGTCCAGCATAAACAGCGGCATTTGCCTGAGATCCCGAGTGCGGTTGAACATTCGCATAATTACATCCAAAAAGCTCACATGCTCTGTCTATAGCTAACTGCTCAACGCCATCAGCATACTCACATCCGCCATAATAACGCTTGCCAGGGTAACCTTCGGCATATTTGTTTGTAAAAACAGAACCCATAGCTTCCATAACTGCAGGAAGTGTAAAGTTTTCAGATGCAATCATCTCTAAATGGTCCGTTTGACGTTCCAACTCTTTTTCGCATAACTGATAGATATCGTTATCAAATTCTTGTAAAAAACTCATGTTGTAAAATTCCTTGTGAAATTTAAAATGGATGTATTATACAAAAAGTATCTTATAAATAGATAAGAATTTAGAGCCTGTCTTTAGCAAAATGGGCAGCTCCAAACAATGCTGTTTCTTGATTGAGAGATACTTTAACCTGCATTTCTCTTAACATATTTTCAAAACGTCCTTTGGCTGTAAATGCATTCATAAAGTTTTGATTTTGTAAAAAAGGTAAGATTTTCGGAGCTATTCCTCCACCTATATACACACCGCCTAAAGACATACTCTTAAGTGCTAAGTTTCCTGCTTCAGCACCGTATATCTCAGCAAAAAGTTTGAGTGTCTCAACACAGAGCGGGTCATTTTCTTTAAGAGCACAGGTACTAATCGTCGCACTGCGGTCTTGGGTAGGAGCTATGTTGAGCATTGAAGCAGGTTGCGGTGCAAAGCCGCTCTCTGACAAAAACTGATAAAGAGTATAAATCCCCGGTCCCGATAAAATTCTCTCAAAACTTACATGTTCTGGATAGCGCTTTCTTAGCCAACTTAAAAGTGCATCCTGCTGCGCTGTAACCGGTGCAAAGTCAGTATGCCCACCTTCTGAGCCGATTGGATGATAAGATGTTCCATCAAAATACAGCATCGCCTCACCCAGACCTGTTCCGGCAGCTATAACTGCACGGTTGCCTTGAGTGTTTGTGGAGCTTGGGTTTAGATGTACAAACTCATTTTCATCCAAATATAACATCCCATAAGCTGTAGCTTCAAGGTCATTGAGCAGGTGGACTTTTGAAGTCCCGAGAGTGTTTTGAAGTTCAGAACTTGCAATATCCCAAGGTAAATTGGTTGTTTTGCATCTTCCATCTATTACAGGTCCGGCTACACCGAAACAGGCAGAATCTATAGCTGATAATATATGCTGTTTCTTAAAGGCATGTATCACATCGCTGAAACTTGTATAATCACGGCTTGCAAACTGTGTTTGTGCATGTATAGTAAGTTTCTCCTCTTTAATTTCAAAAAGTGCTAAATTTGTTTTTGTTCCGCCGATATCACCTGCTAAAATCATCATAAAATCCTAATTTTCTTGTGTTAAATAAATAAATGCATCCAAGAAAGCAATATCGCTCTCTTTAAGACTGTATCGATAAAAGGCTTCCCAAGCCTGACCGCGTTCTTCATCGTAATTATCCAAGCTATGGTTTTTACCCCAGGCAATTCTTACCGCATGTCCAATAAGTACATCTAAAACTAAATCATTTTTTATACTGATTTGAGGGTTATTATGAAACAGGCGAGTTAGGCACTCAATAGCTTCAATGTTTAATTGTCTGTAATCAGTCGCTTCTATGCTGTGTAGCAATGAATCAATTTTAAGTGCAAAATCGCGCTCACCTGCAGTTACAGCAAGTGTAGCTTCTTTACCGATACGGTTTTTAATATTGTACTTATCCCCGATAACTAGTCCTTCACATTGTTGCAACAAATACCATATGTCTTTATAGAAGTTTGGGGACAATCGTGCAATCATCCCTGTATCGAGGCGCCATTGTGCCCAATCTTCCACATCAGTGTTCTCATGTTCATTTGTCGGTACATCTAATTTTTCTATGTTTTGTAAGCCTATAATAGACAAATTTTCTTGATTTTGCATACTTACTACTTCACCGCCAAAGGATTGTAAAGTAGTTTTCAATCTATCATAAATATCATGAGGTGCTAATCCTAAAAGATGCTCATACGCATCACTCATAGGAATATCAAATTCTCTGCTGATATGTCCAACTAAAAGTTGTACAAAATACCAGGTACGCAGAGTCAATAGATTTGTAAAGAGTTTCGGCTCGCTTCGTATAAGGTGTCCCAAGTGAAGAATAATCTCTTGAGTAAGAACATTTTCTGCAGAATTGTGACCACAAAATTCTGAAATAGTAGCTACGATAGCGGTGCTCTCCAATGGCTGAGAAAAGGTCGCTTTTTCACTGTAAGCGCGTCCTATTGCCAGACGTTTTTGTACGATGACAATATCAAGCAAAGCATCTTCAAGTCTCTCATCAAACTTGGAAGTTATTTCGGCGAGATGACGAACAGCAGCCCAATTACTGCAAATCATTGCTTCTTCATAAGAATGTTCAGCTATTTCTGAAATTTTGTGATATTCACCATTCTTTTGAATCTTAAAATCTCCGCCATGACGATTCCATAATCTTGAAAGTATGTGTGCTATAGTTAAACGATTTTTTTCTTCAACAAGCCAGTGAACTAAAGTATCATCATCTTTTTCATCCATCTCTTGGAGTTGCTGCGCAGATAAAGATTGGATAACTGCATTTTTTTCGAGATTGTTGCAAAGTGTATGGTTTCTTTTTTGCAGTTCATTCAATGTAAGATTATGAATGTTGTCTATGCGTTCCACTGCTGCTGTGTTTAACAGCTGTCTTAATGCTCCGATACGAACCATAATATCACCGCAAATACCTGTTTGAAAATCATGGAGCAATTTTAAAACTACATCTTTATCTTGTCCTAAAATCATATCTTCACGCACTAAAAATGGCATAATTGGCTGACCGGGAAGATCCCAATGGCGGGATAAAAATTTTAAAGACGACCGAAACTGATTGACAAGGAGTTTATTGTCATAACTAAAATAAAATCCTTTAGGATTAAAATAATAAGGGAGAAAAATCATCTCCTGATCAGCTAACATGTGCAGTCTTGATGAGGTAATTGTTCTTGTAACCAACATCGGTCTGCCGGTTAAAGACAACTTTTCATTTTTACCGATAATGGTGTGTATTTTTGAGAGTTCATGAGCATGTAAAACTTTGATGGGACTTACATTTTCAAGTGTCTGGCTCTCAAACCCTAAATCAAGGAGCTTTTGTTTTACAGAGTTATTCTCAGCTAAAATAGGAATTAAAATCTGAGTGTTGCGCTGATGTCCAATACGTTCACATCGGTGCAGAGGGTCTATGTCACTTGGACGTAAAATATCATCTTGTATCATGTCGCTTAACATGTAAAGACTTTGCGCCCAGACTAAAGGGATATTTTCATTGGGGATGCGTGTTTGAGAGCCGGGATTTTGTTTTTCATCTTCTATAGTTTCTTTCGAAACCATGTATAACTCAGGCAATAATTTTTCACCATCTTGATTTACAAAAGTATGCTCAAGTTTATCCCTCCATAGTTGAATGGCATCACTATCTTCTCTCATGTGCGCATCAAGAAGCAGGTAGGTGAAAAAGAGCGGCCATTCTGATTCTATATGCTCAAAGGCTCTTAGTTCTTGGGGTTCATAATGAAGTCGTGAATCATCTTCAATGGCAGTTTGGTGTCCATCGAGTAAAAATCGTTTACAACCATAGTTTCCAGAGAGTTTTTTGATTATTTTTTTGCGTGTTTTTTCTAAAAGCACTTTGTCTTCGATGGCGTATGCAGGATAGCCGATAATACTGAGTAGTGCTGCGTCTGTTTCTTTTGAGTTGGATTCTCTTGGCAAGAGTCCATGCAGGGTAAATCTTGATCTTGCAATGTCGCTTGGCACAACATGTATGACCGCTTCTTGAGAAGAAACATTTCCAAAAAGATTAAAACCGTTCATGGCTTCGAGTGCTGCTTTTGCCATTCCGACAGAACTTGCATTGATTTCAGGTGTTCCATGGTTAATTTTATTGCCGCGCTCCCAGATGCCAAAATCAGGGGTGCAATAAGTACGGCTGATGTAGTGGACAAGGTTTTGAATAAAGTTTACTTCATCCATCGTGTAAATCAGTTTTAATCCTGAAGCAGTCATTTGAGCAATCATGAGTAGGTAAAGCGATGTTGCGTCCAGTTGCAAATGTCCCCATTCACCGTCACCTACAACCGGCAGTCCAGTGTTTGTTCCGTATTTCGCGTGTAAGGCATTCATCGGGTTGAGTGAGTTTTTAAACTTTTCTACATGGCTGGCTTGGCGCATCATGGCAGTTAAAAGCCCACGCATAAGTTTGACTACACTTTGACTTAATAGATACGTGCGATGATGGTCCGGATTATACTTGCGGTAGGAAAGGGACAAGCCCCAGACACTCAGAATGCTGTAAACATTATCGCGTACCCATGCGTCTGTATAGTCGCCATGTGCATTCACAGAGGTACTTGCCGGAAGTAGTCCGGTAATGGGGTCCTGGCGTGCTAAAATAATCTTGTTAATTGATTTGTAATGTTTATCTAGCAAATACTCTATCGTTTCAAAATTCATGAAACACCTTAACTATGCAGCGGTTTATCTGTAACAATAACGCCATCCGTATCAGCATATAAATAGTCGCCAGTTTTGAAATTTACTCCGCCAAAGAGAAGAGGAATATCTCTTGTTCCTTGTGTGATAGGGATGTATTTTCTAGGGCAGGTTCCAAGAGCATATAAGGCTACATGTAACTCTTTTATCTGATAAGTGTCTCTGATATATCCATTTACAATAATTCCGGAATAATTGTTTTTTAGAGCAAATTTCATTAAATTTTCCCCAACAACTGCAAAATATTCTTGGTCTACATCTACAACCACAACCTTGCCTGTTCCATCTTCATCTCTAAGCAGTTTTATCAATTCTGAATTATTTTTATCCAACTTTACAGTTACTATTTCACCATGACATTTATGTGCACCACCAAAATTTTTATACGTTCCATCCAATACTTCAACTCTATCACTGTACTCATCACAAAAATCTGCTGTAAAAAAATCCATTAACTTTCCTTATATAATTAATTATTAATCGCATTTTAACACCTTCTAACCTTACTTTTACAAAAATTTGAGTATCTTTTCATATAAATAACTAAATAGGCATACAAATATATGAAAGTAGTAACAGGCGTTGTTGGAAATGATATTCATGTTGTTGCAAATAGATTAATCGAACTTTCATTGAATGCAAGAGGCTTTGAAGTGTTTAATCTTGGGGTAAATACTTACTTGGAAGAGTTCTTTGATGCTGCTGTTGAGACAGGTGCAGAGATATTGCTTATCTCTTCACTTAATGGTGAAGCAGAGGGGTGGAGTAGGGAAGTAAAGCTTCTAAAATCAAAATATAAAACTCTTGATAATCTTGTGATGGTGATTGGCGGAAACTTAGTTGTGGGAACTGCAAGTGCCGAGACTATAGTTCCTAAATACAAAAAATACGGTTTTGATTTGGTATTTCATCAGGTTGATTTAAATACCGGGCTCGACACACTCGAAGAGTATTTGAAAGAGAGAAATAACTAATGAGTTTATTACAAGAAGAGAGAGAGATAATTCTCTCAAATGAACATGTAGATAACTTTGATTTTGCAGAAGTTGAAGATTTTATAAGAAATGCAGATAAAAACTTATTTATTTCTCATCATTTTAAAAACAAAAAAAAGATGCTTGTTCAGCCAAGAGGCGGATTTCCGACATATAAAAAACAGTTTGCCCTCAATGAGTTTTTTGTAGAGGCAAACGTAGATGTGCTCCCTCTGACTATTGACTCAAATACAAGACTCAATGACTACGCGACAGCAAAAAAGATGCTTCGTCTGAGTGAAGAGAATGATGTGGACATGTTAAACGGGTATCCTCTGGTAACGCATGGCTATAGAACCACAAGAAAGATGGTGACCCATTTTAACAAGCCGGTGAGTCTCAGACACGGAACTCCCGATGCCAGACTTCTTATTGAAACTGCTCTTGCTTCTGGTATTTTTGATATAGAGGGCGGACCTATTACTTATCTTTTGCCTTATTCAAAAAACTTTCCGCTTGACAAGGCCTTTTTATATTGGAAATATGTAGAAAAAGTGTGTGCCAACTACTCAAAACTCAATGAGCCTATAAACAGAGAATCCTTTGGTCCGCTCACTGCAACTTTAGTACCTCCTGCCATAACGATTGTAATCCAGCTTTTAGAGATGCTTCTCTCGCTTGAAGAAGGTGTCAAATCATTTTCTGTATCTTTTTCCCAAACCGGTTCTATGAATCAAGACATAGTGATGGGAGCCGTGATTAAAAAGTTGTCGCGACACTATGCAGATTCAATTGACTGCAGTGATGCTACTATCAATCTTGTGTATCATCAATGGATGGGTGCATTCCCAACAAACAAAGATTTTGCAGAGCAACTCATAAACATGTCAACAGTTATTGCCGCTATGGTTGGAGCTGATAAAATAATCACAAAAACAAGAGAAGAGGCTTCGGGTATTCCTACAAAAGAGGCAAATGCCAAAACTGTTGCAAACACTCAATATACTCTGGGTATTTTAAACGGCTTGCCTAATATCGTGGATGAGGAAGAGGAAGAGATTTTAACGCTCGAAGTACATGCCATCATGGAAGCGGTATTTAATGACAGTGCAGATACTTTGTGGAGAAAAGTGTTCAACTCCATAAAGAGCGGAATCATTGATGTTCCTTTTTCTCCGCATATTATAAATCACAATGAGATGATTACCATCAGAGATGCAAAGAAAAACATACGAATCATAAAGAGGGGAAATGTTCCTATTCCCGACCGCTGTTATGAGTACGAAAAAGCGCAATGCGACCTTACAAAAGATACTACAAGCATGGTAAATGATATTATTCATGACATAGGGATTATGCAATGAAAGAAGTAAACGAAAAACTACTGATAGATGTAGGAAGCACTTACTTTAAGGTGAGTACAGCTTCAAGCATTGAGCAGCACTTAAGAGACTTTAACAAAGATATCTTAGATGATTTAACCTATAAATGCGGCGAGATAATTCATGGCTATGATAAAGACGATATCTATATCTGTTCTTCTGCAAATGGCGGACTTAGCACACTGATTATCGGCATTACGAACTCATTTTCACTGAAATATGCCACAAATATCGCTTTCAACTCTGGAATAAATATTATTGATAAAGTTCTATATCAGAATATAGAAGATTACTCCGTTCCAAGTGACTTGATTGATGTTGTCATAGTGGTTGGCGGAATCAACTCCTCTTCCAATATCTTTGGCGAACCTCTTTTTAGTTATTTAGAGAAGTTAAATTACTCAAACATAGTATATGTCGGAAGTGAAGAAGAGGCACCAAGATTGCAAGCAACAATCCAAAATCTTGTGGTGTTGCCAAATGTCATTGACAATAAACTTCATATAATTGAAGAGCATTTAAAAGAGTATTTGACAAATCTATACCAGCTTGATATTGTCGGCAAAGAGGATATTAAAAATTTATACACAATTACATCAAATCAGATATATCCTACTCCGTATATTGTAAATAAAACACTTCCCTTTATAGATACAAAGTTTGCTGTTGTAAATCCATTCATACTTATAGATATAGGCGGCGCAACTACGGATATCCATTACTCTAAAGATTTAGTGGATGAAAATATAGTTACGGTAAATGAGTATGACAGATTGGTATTTAAAAAGCTTGGTGTCTATAAATCAAAAGAATCTCTCATTTTTACGGCAAAAAACAATGAGTTTGTATATGAGCTTTTAACGTATCTCAAAGTTACAGAGAATATCTTTGAAGAACAGAGTGAAAAAGCGCTTAAAGTACTTATGCAGCTCGCTATTTTTCTTGTACTTTGCAAGATGTCACATTATAAACAAGCCTATATCAACTTAAAGCTATTATCTATAAACTCCATAGTTTTAACAGGCGGCATCACTAAAGTTTTGGCTGATACAGAAGTAGAGGATATAATCTCGTTTTTTTATAAAAAGATACTCAATTCAAGTCATAATCCATCTGTTGTCATGGATCATGACTATGATATTTGGACACTTGGAATCACAAACAATAAAGGATAAATCATGTCTATAAATTGCATAAGAACACTTATCGAAGATGCTGCCATTTCACATGCAGATAAGGTAGCGGTTGTTTTTGAAGAAAAAACAATTACATATTCTGAGTTATTGACAAAAGTCAATCAGGTGGCCTTTTATCTCAAAGAGTTGGACCTTCCGAAAGATTCGCGGGTTGGTGTTTATTCAAGCAGAGGGATTGAGCAGATTATTGCCATCCTTGCAATTTTATCCACTGATTATATTTTGGTGCCGCTCACAAAGCTTCTTAAACCGGAACAGGTTGAGTACATCATCAATGATTGTGAAATCAAATGTATCATAACAGATAAATTAAAACTTGAAAATATAGAAGAGATTCATTTTAGCGGGCATATTATCTCGTATGAGACGACTACAAAAGAGATTGCGTCTTTTGAAGAGATTTTTAAATATTATAAAAAGCCTTACATGTGCGATATAAACGGACATTCCAACGCTGTTATCACTTACTCGTTTGGACTCAGCGGAACTCCAAAAGGTATAGTGATCTCTCATAGAAATCTCATAGATTCTGCCCGTGTTGTTTCACAATATCTGAAGTTACAAGAGGATGATATTATCTCCGGAATACTTATTTTCAATCTTGATTATGGGCTCAACCAGATTTTCACCGCCCTTTATAAAAGAGCGACTTTGGCTTTGCACAAGCTTATACTCTCTCAAGATTTTTTAAATCATCTTATCAATGATAATGTAACGGTGATACCGCTCATGCCTGTCAATATTACTCAGATTTTTGATGAGGATACACACAGATTGCCAAACAGTGAGCTTTTTGCAAATGTCAGGACTATCACCTCTTCAGGAGGTAAAGTAACTCTTAAAATGATTCAGGATTGTAAAAAACTCTTTACAAATGCAAGTTTTTATTCCATGCATGGACTTACGGAAGCATTCAGATCCACATATCTAGACCCAAGCCAGATAGAGATAAGACCGGATTCTATCGGAAAAGCTATTCCTGATGTAGAGTTGTATGTTATAAACAACGAAGGAAAAGAGTGTGCTGCCAGAGAAGTAGGGGAGTTGATTCACAGAGGCGGATATATCTATAGAGGTTTTTGGAATGCGCCGGAACAGACTCACGAGAGATTTAAGTCAATACAAATTTTAAAAGATGTAGTCAACCTCGATGGGCAATTAACAGATGAAATTGTTGTTGCAACCGGTGATTATGTATATAAAGATGAAGAGGGCTACTTCTACTTTGTCTCAAGACATGACAATATGATAAAAACCAGAGGCTTTAGAGTTTCTCCATACGAAATAGAATCAGTTGTATCAAAAAACATACCTCAAATAGAGCAATGTGCAGTATTTTCTATAGAAAACGAACAGATTGAAGAAGAAATCATCATGGTTTATTCTTCAAAAAGTGAAATGAGTTCAAAAGAGATATTATTTGAGTTGAAAAAGCACCTGGCATCTTATATGATTCCAAGCAGAGTAATCTATAAAAAATCACTTCCATTGATTCAAAGTGATAAAAATCAGATTAATAAAGAGGCACTTAAGAGGGAATTGCAAGC
>CALCGG010000051.1 GCA_937900945.1 uncultured Sulfurimonas sp.
CTTGTCTGGCAGACAACTCAGTATCAAATCTTTTCTCCAAACCTTTTACACCACTTATTTTAGTATAACCGTCTTCTTCTATTTTGTGCGGATAACCTATGACGGGAGTTAGAAGATTTCCATAAGGATACTCTCTGCTTTCACCACTTTCTATGATACTCAGACCATGCACTGACTTTATGCCGGTTCTTGGGTTCACTATCTCAATAAAAACTTTGAATCTTCTAAATTCATGTGCCAGTCGTTTTAGATATTGGGCTTCTTTTTCCGCAATACTATAGCTTAAAACTACTACCCCTTCTTTTTTATTTAGTTTTTCTTTTATTGTTTTGGCATCTATCCCGGAGTAGATGCTAAAGAGCTGTACAAAAAGTTCTTTTTTGTCTGGGTCGATGTAGCGGGTGTTTACTATGGCTTTGTATACTTTTTTGGTAGTGGCTAGATGAAAGCCATCTGCACTTATGATGCTGCTTCTCTCCGCCTTGGATGTATCTATTGCATATATGGATGGAATATTACGTGATTTTAGTGAAGTTAAAAGCATCACACTTAAAAAAATTAAAAAACCAATAGCAAGCAGAGCGTAAAGAAGAAATATTTTTTTGCTTTTGTTTTTATTTATCATATTTGTGCCGTTTTTTTGTGATTGTAGCAGAATTTTGTTGAGGGCTAGAGAGAAAAGTTTTTTATAACTGAGTTCTTCCTAACTCTTTGTATGCATTTAAAGCTTTGTTTCTTATCTCAAGCATAAGTTTCATGCTGATTTCTGCTTTATCTATGGCTAGGGCAGCCTGATGAAGGTCTTTTACCTGTCCGGTTGCTAAGTCTGCCATAGCAGTTTCACTATCTTTTTGAAGCTCATTTACTTCTGTCATTGCAGATTTGAGCTGATCTGCAAAGGCATTCAGCCCGCCACCAGAAGCAGTATCCAGCTTACTTTTTTGTTTTAAAAGCTCTGCTGTTGATGTGCCGGAGACACTATTGATTAAATTGTTCATACTCTATTCCTAAATTTTATTGTAACAGTGAAATTGCACTGTTTGCCATATCTTTTGCGCTTTGAAAAGCGGCTACATTCGCTTGATATGAGCGAGTTGCTTCCACTAAATCGGCCATTTCAACGACAGGATTAATATTTGGATAAGCAACATAACCATTCGCATCAGCATCCGGATGTTCCGGTTCAAACTTCATCTGCGGTTCTCTGTCATCTCTTGAGATTTTGTCAATAATTACGCTCATTATAGCAGGATTTACTTTTTTTCCAAATGAGCCCTCATTTAACGGGTCTGCATATTTTGCACTCTCAGTCGAATCATTCAAGGCGTTATTTAAATACTGGTTAAAATCGACAGCTTTAAAAACAACCTCTTTTCTTCTATATGGTCCGCCTTCTTCAGTTCGAGTTGTTTGTGCATTAGCAATATTTGAAGAAATGGTGTTGACACGAACTCTTTGAGCAGATAAACCGTAACCGCTTATATCAAAACTGTTTAAAAAATTACTCATTTGTTATTCCTACTGGACTTTCGATGAAGAATCTATGACACTCTTATACATCATCGTATCTTTTTTAGCTGCTTGAATAAGTGCATTGAACATGATAGAGTTTTTACTCATCTCTGTTGTTTCTACATCAATATCCACACTGTTTCCATCATTTCTAGCCATGTGCCCATCTCTGAAAAAAACAGTTGGCTTTGAACTAGATGTTTCGTTAGTCAAAGGTATGTGTGCACCATTTGTCTGCGCAAGTGCTAATGTATTTGAATTTTCTTTCATTGCTTCAGCTTTTTTGGCAATCAGTGTGTCTTGAAAGCTTATATCTCTTGGTTTATAAAAAGGGGTGTCAGCATTTGCTATGTTAGATGAAATCATATCCTGACGCGCAGATCTGTAATCAAGCGCCTGCTCAATTAAACCAAATGAACGGGATATTTCAAGACTCATGCTAACTCCTTTTTTAACTTATGAGAAGATAAGCAATTTTAGTTCCAATATGAAGCTGAAATGTACAATGTAATTTATCGTTTACAATTGTTATAAATTATAACGAGATTAAGCAGGGTTTTAGAATACATGATAGATAATGTGCGTTAAGGTTACTAGTGTAACTCAAATTTTTTAACTTAAGGAGTTCTTTATGAAAAGAGCTGGTTTTACAATGATCGAATTGATCTTCGTTATCGTTATCTTAG
>CALCGG010000052.1 GCA_937900945.1 uncultured Sulfurimonas sp.
TTTATGATGAAAATAAACTTATGGTTGGCGTTTACTTCATGGAGTAGCAATATTTGGCGCACTTGGAGCCATAGCTATCGGGCACATTTGGAAAATATATGGATTTTATGCTGTTTTAGTTTTTAGTGAAGCTGGGATGGGAACTATGTTGGTTTTACTGATTTATACCTTCCGCACTAATATTAGCCTAAGCTAATATCATCGGAATGTTTATAGTTATGTTGCTTTGTATATCTATATAAAAACTGGTGTTGTCAACTAAAAGCTGGAGTTCATTTATTTTTTTATTGTCAATAATTTCAGCACTTATCTCTATTGAAAAAATACTATATTTCTTGTCTTCAAAGTTGATATGTTCTCCTATCCTAAAATATACTTTAGTATTTATAGTTTTATTTTCACTAAAACAGGAGTACGCTTTATTTAATGCTTTTATAACGTTATTTGCATTGAGTACGACTTCCGGAATAGTAGGGTCAAATTCCTTTGTATATACAATGCTGGAGCTTATTGAATTTGTTGATATACATAAATCAATAAGTGTAAAAATATTTGTAAGTTCACCGATAGGTTTAGGGTTTTTTACTTTGAATGATGGAGCCTGATAAAGTTTAATACCTATCTCTTCCTCATTTTCATAACCAATAGTCAAACCAAAAAATTTGTATCTGCCAAAATTTAATTCTATAAATGTAGTTTTAAATCCAAATGTTATATTTGCGTAAGTAGTGGCCAGTTCAAATATTTCATTTTTTGTTACAGAGCCAAGTAAAAACTGGGCTTCTGTATTTAATGAGATGATTTTTCCGTTAGAGCTAAAGAGTATGAAAGGGTTGTAGTCATACTCTAGCCATTGTTGCTCGAAAGTCATTTTCACTTTTGGTTACTCTTCTATATAATTTTTAAGTTTTCTTCCAACTTTTGGATGTTTAAGTTTTTTGATTGCACTGGATTCAATTTGACGAACTCTCTCACGCGTAACATTAAGCTCTCTGCCGATTTCTTCTAAAGTTCTATCACTCTCATCATCCATGATTCCAAAACGAAGTTTGATAACAGCTTTTTCTCTTTCATTCAACTGCTCTAATACACTTTCTATCTGAACTCTTAAATCATCTTTGAGTATCGCATCTGATGGAGAAAGAGATGATTTATCTTCGATAAAGTCACCAAAACGGCCATCGTCTTCACTGCCGATAGGTGCTTCAAGAGAGATAGGTTCTTTAGTTATCTTGATAACATTTTTAACCTTTTCAACCGAGAGTCCAACTTCCAATGCGATTGTTTCAACATCCGGCTCTTTTCCGTTTTCCTGAAGATGTTTACGCATGATTTTATTGATACGGTTAATAGTCTCAATCATGTGAATTGGAATACGGATAGTTCTTGCCTGATCTGCAATAGCACGTGAAATTGCTTGACGAATCCACCATGTAGCATAGGTTGAAAACTTGTAACCTTTTTGGTATTCAAATTTATCAACAGCTTTCATTAGTCCGATATTACCTTCTTGAATAAGGTCAAGGAATGGTAAACCACGGTTTGTGTATCTTTTTGCGATGGATACAACAAGTCTAAGGTTTGATTTTGCCATTTTTGTTTTAGAAATCTCAGAGATATTTTTACCGCGCTTGATTTGTTCTAAAATAGCATAAAGTTTTTCAGGTTCCATGTCAAAACTGTTTTTTGAAGCTTCTTTAGTCTGAACCAGTTTTTTAATTTCCATGTATGTGCTCACCATAGTAGCTTCAGGAACCATGCTGGCGATATCTTCTTTAGTTAATTGACAGATTTTAGATACTAAAACTTTATGATTTGCTTTGAGTGTTGAGTTAAAAAGTGGAAGTTTGTATTCCAGTCTTTTTAACTCTTTATCATAACCTTCATCACTTTTTAATGCATTTTCCATCGCTTTAACAAGTTCATTTATAAGTTTTGAAGTAGGTCCTAAATCTAAAAGTTTTTCTTTTAAAACACCTTTTTTAAAAGTTACACCTATAAAATAGTTGAGAATCTCTTCTGTTAGTTCACCTTCAATATTTTCGGGCATTTTTTCTTCTAACTTAATCCACTCTTTTTTTGCTTTTTCAAGTGCTTTAAAACTAAGTGTTACTTTTTCAACTCTGGTTTTATCTTTTGCTGAAAAAGTTTTTTCTTCAACTTCAACTTCATCATCATCTGTATCTTTATCCTCTTTATCATCGTTATCATCATCTTCTTTTTCATCTTCAAAACTTTTAAAAAGTTCTTTAACTCTTCTTTCGCGATTAATAAGAGGTTCTCTGTAATCTAAAATGAATTCTATTAAGTAAGGAACAGAACATATCGCATCAATAATGATGCTTTCGCCATTCTCGATTTTTTTAGATATTTCAATCTCTTCCTCTTTAGTTAAAAGAGGAATTTGTCCCATTTCACGAAGATACATACGAACAGGAGAGTCCGAACGTGACCATTCCAGAAGTTCATGCTCTTTAAGTATGTCAAAACTGTCTGATTCATTGCTCTCAAGCATTTTTCTTTGAGCATTTCTTCTTGCTTCGGCTTCTTTATCATTTAATCTTTTTGCATTCTCATAAGATGTATATATACAAGACTTGTTTTTTGTAATTAATTTAAAGATGTTTTTGACTTGCGCAGTTGTGGGCTGTTTTGGAAAAAGTTTCATCAGAGATTCATAAGTCAAGCAATCTTTTGGTTTAGCAGTTGAAAAGAATGATTCTATAGCTTTGTTGAGTTCTTTGGCTGTCATATTAGAGTATGCTCCATACTTTTAAGGTTTTTTAAAGAGTGGATTATACCCAAATTATCTTAACAGCTCCTTGTAATAATAAAATATTTTTTTGGAACACTCTTTGCTTTTTCAATTTTAATTACTCCAAAAAAGGGATTCTATGCAAACTGGTTTTTATAGTTCAGCAGCTGGTATGGTTGCTCAGTTTAACCGTCTTGACACTATTTCTAATAATCTTGCGAATGTAAATACTACTGGTTTTAAACAAGATAATTTAGTTATTGGTGATTTCATGAGACTTTATAAAGAAGCTAGAGATGAATTACCAATTGAAAACCAAACGAAAGACGGTGCTCAATTTATCAACAGAACCATGGCTAGAGCGCCTCAGGTTGTTGATTCATTTACTGACCATTCAGTTGGCAACATGCAAAAAACTGGAAACAGTCTGGATTTTGCACTCTCAAAAGAGGGACTTTTCTTTGCAGTTCAAACACCCGAAGGTGTAAGACTGACTAGAGACGGTTCTTTTACGATGGATGATGAGGGGAAACTTAGAACTAAGCAGGGATATGAAGTTTTATCCGAAGATTATAAATCAGGCGGAAGCGTCACTTTTAGCACTAAAGACAGCGTAATAGTAGCGGATAAAAATGGTAAGCTTTTTACAAATCTTCCAAACTCAGCAAACCTGACGGAAAACTCAAAACTCTTTATAGCTCATCCTGATAATTTGGCACTTTTGAAAAAAGAGGGAAATAACTTATTTAAGTACGATGGTATTGAAGAAAGCGAAAGCGTAGAAGAAAGCGGTGCCTTGCTTCAAGGTTTTGAAGAAAAAAGCAATGTAAACGCTGTGAGAATGATGACACAAATGATAGAAACGAACCGTCTTGTGGGAATGTATCAAAAAGCCATGACTACTCAAATGGATGATATGAACAATGAAGCAATTCAAAAAATCGCTAAGAGAACTTAAACTAATGAAAAAGGAAATTAGACTATGATGCAATCACTTTATACTGCTTCAACAGGAATGTTGGGAATGCAGACGCAGATTGACACAACGGCAAATAATATTGCCAACGTTAATACTATCGGGTTTAAAAAATCTCGTGCAGAGTTCGCTGACCTCATGTACCATGTAATGGAATATGCAGGAACTTCCACCAGTGATGTAACAAAAAGTCCTACCGGTATAGAGGTCGGACTTGGAGTAAGAGCAACAGCAATCAACAAGATTTTCTCAGAAGGAAGTCTAAAGCAGACTGATAATCAACTTGATATTGCCATTACCGGAAAGGGTTTTTTTAAACTTGAACTTCCAGACGGAACCGAAGTCTATTCAAAAAATGGTGCATTTAAAGTAGACAGTAATGGAACTGTTGTCAACAGTGATGGATATACACTTAGTCCGGCAGTCACAATTCCGCCCGATGCAACAAATATAACTATTGGTACAGACGGAACTGTAACAGTTGTTCAGCCTGGTCAAACTCAGGCAACGCAAGTTGGTCAAATAACAACAACAAGTTTTATAAATCCGGCAGGTCTTCATTCAATGGGTGACAATCTGTATTTAGAGACAGATAGTTCAGGACAGCCGGTAGAGGGAACTCCTGGTCTTGATGGACTTGGTGTTTTAAGACAGGGTTTTGTTGAGCTTAGTAATGTTGAACTGGTTGTCGAATTAACTGACCTGATTACAGGGCAAAGAGCGTATGACTCAAACTCAAAAGTCATTACAACAAGTGATGAAATGTTGCAAACTACTAACAATTTAAAAAGGTAATAACTCCATAAAACAGCTTCATACTAACTGATATTAAGCTGTTTTTCCTTTCTGCCCAAAAAGCAATTCAAGCAACTGTTTTCATGATACTGTAAAACACCAAGAAGAGAAAATTATTAAAAAAACAATCGGCTTATTTTAGTCTCAACAGAGTCTTATTTTAAGTAATTTTTAAAGATTAAGCGGTTAACATTTGTTAATTAACGAATGTGGTGGTATGAAATGCAGAAAATAAATCAAAACAATGAAAAAACATTAAAAGTTGATGATTTTATAGTATCAAAAACGGACATGAAAGGGAAAATCCTTTATGGTAATAAAACATTTATTAAGATATCCGGTTATAGTGAAAAAGAGCTTTTAGGTGCGCCTCATTCTATTTTGCGACATCCTGATATGCCAAAAATTGTCTTTTATTTTTTGTGGGAACGTATAAAAATTAAACAGGAAATTTTTGCATATGTTAAAAATCTATGCAAAGACGGCTCTTACTATTGGGTATTTGCAAATGTAACAGCTACTTTGGATGACCATGGTAATATTCGTGATTTTCACTCCGTTAGAAGAAAACCAAGCGATAAGGCATTAAAGATTATTCCAGAAATTTATGCTAAGTTATTAAAGGCTGAAAATTCAGGTGGAATGGAAGCCTCTAAAGCATTACTTAACAAGATTTTAGATGAACAAGGAGTTAGCTATGATACATTTGTCCTCAGCCTTCAGCAATAAACAAACACTGCTTTATCTTTTAGTCAGTGTCGGAATTACTGTCTTTCTAGTAGTTTCAGGTTTTGTGATACCTGCTGCCATAGTTGCTTTTTTAATTGTTATGGGTTTTTTTATTCCTGATTCTTCTGGCGGTACCTGTGACAAAGTTTTTAATGATGAGCTTGTACGTCAAATCCGCGATGTAGTTATAAGGGCTGGTAAAGGTAACCTCTCAGATAGAATTACAAATATTTCGGATGATCATGTACTGCAGGGCGTTGCTTGGGGAATTAACGATATGCTTGATCAAACGGAACAGATGATGCGTGATATCCGTGCCTCAATTTCTTCTGCTAATGCAGGGATGAAGCTTAGAATTGTTTTTAGTGAAGGCTATAAAGGAGATTTTCTGTCTGCATGTCCTGAATTAAATGCCGCAATAAGTTCGATATCTGAAGCATATACAGGAAAAATGCGTTCTGAACTTTCTCGTGAATTTGAAAAAGCAAATGGGGGTATTTCAAAAGGTCTTACGGTTATTCAAGATGACCTTCGTAAAAACAGTGAATTTTCACAAGCCATTAATGATATTACGTCTAAAACAGCTCAAAACGTTTTGCAAAGTCAAGAAAGTGTCGGTACAATTGTCGGCAGTCTTGAAAATCTTCTTGAAATAATTAATGATTCAAATACAGCTATAATATCTTTAAATAGTAGAACAAGTGATATCGGTACAATTGCCAACATGATTAAGGATATTGCAGAACAAACAAATCTACTGTCTTTAAATGCAGCCATAGAAGCTGCCCGCGCAGGCGAACATGGTCGTGGTTTTGCAGTTGTTGCCGACGAAGTTAGAAAGCTTGCGGAGAGAACACAAAAAGCTACATTTGAAATTTCCATGACTCTTCAAACTCTCAAACAGGAAGCCGGAGATATTCTAACTAGATCTGATAATATGACTGACATTGCGTCCAGTGCACAATCAGACATAAATGATTTTGAAGAAGTATTGAGTGATTTTTCTAAAACAGTTTCCAATGCCGCTGATATGTCACAGTTCATTAATGGTTCACTCTTTGCAACGCTTGTTAAAGTAGACCATATTATCTTTAAATCTAACGCATATTCAACTATTATAAACCAAGATGCTCAAAAGGCAGCTGCATTTACCGATCATCATAATTGTAGAATGGGCAAATGGTATTATGAGGGAGAAGGCGCAAAATTATTTTCTCATACCCCTTCTTACAAAAAAATGGAAAGTCCACATGCCGCCGTACATCATGCAGTACTGGATACTGTCCCATGTGCTGTTCGTTCTGATTGTCTAATGAGTGAGAATAAAGCTAAAATACTTAAAAATATGAGCTCTATGGAAAAATCATCTCAAGAACTTTTTATACTTCTTGATAATATGCTTGTTGAAGCAAATCCGGATGTCAGTATATTAGTATAGCTTACGTCTTTTATTGTTACAGCTATCTAGAAAACTTAAGTTTACCTCTATAAGCTTTTAGATAATCCTCTTTAAGTTGATTATCTAAAAGCTCTTTATAAAAATAAAATCTCATTTTAGATATAATCGCAAAATTAATTTAGAAAATACATTTAGGAATTTTATATGCAAAAAGCAAATATTGACGGCAAAGTCTGGACTTTTGGAAAAGATATTGACACAGATTTAATTATAGCGGCCCGCTATTTAAATACATCAGTTCCGGAAGAACTTGCAAAACATGTTATGGAAGATTCTGACCCAGAATTTGTAAATAAAATGAGAAGAGGTGATGTCATAGTTGCCGGTGAAAACTTTGGTTGCGGCAGCTCTCGTGAACATGCACCTATTGCACTTAAGGCTGCCGGTGTAGCTGCAGTAATCGCACCAACTTTTGCGAGAATTTTTTATAGAAATGCTTTTAATATGGGTCTCCCTATCTTTGAACTTAAAGAGAGTTCTGAAATAAGTGAAGGTGATGAGATAAGTGTTGATATGAATGCAGGAACTATTACAAATAAGAGTACAAATAAAACTTATAACTTTACTCCGATTCCAGCGTTTATGCAAGAACTTATAGATGCCGGCGGATTGATGAATTTTGCACAAAATGAGATAAACGCGAAGGAAGCCAAATAATGAAAACATATAAAATAGCACTGATTAAAGGTGACGGAATTGGTCCGGAAATAATTGATGAGGCTGTTAAGGTTTTAGATTCTGTCGCATCATGCTGCGGTTTTGACTTTGAGTATGAAGAAGCTTTAATGGGCGGTTGCGCTTACGATATAACAGGGGATCCGCTTCCTCAGGAAACTATCAATATTTCACTCTCTAGCGATGCAGTACTTTTCGGCGCTATCGGTGGAGAAAAATGGGATAATTTACCTCGTGCGAAACGTCCGGAAAGTGGGCTTTTAAGATTTAGAAAAGAACTTGGTGTATATGCGAATCTTCGTCCGGCTATTGTTTATGACGAGTTAGTAAATGCATCATCACTTAAGGCAAGTGTCGTTAAAGGTGTTGACTTGATGGTTGTTCGTGAGCTTATCGGCGGTATTTATTTTGGCGAGCCTAAAGGCCGAGATGAAAACAAGGGTTGGAACACTATGGTTTACACTCGAGAAGAGATAGTTCGCATAGCTCACCAAGCATTTAAAATAGCAATGACGAGAAAGAAAAGAGTTTGTTCTATAGATAAGGCAAATGTTTTAGATGTATCGCAGCTTTGGAGAGAGGTTGTGATTGAAACTGCAAAACAATATCCGGAAGTTGAGCTTACTCACATGTATGTAGATAATGCCGCAATGCAGCTTATCCGTGATCCTAGGCAGTTTGATGTCATGTTGACCGGAAATATCTTCGGCGATATTTTAAGTGATGAAGCAAGTATGCTCTCTGGTTCTATCGGTCTTTTACCTTCAGCTTCTGTTGGAGCAAAAATAGGTGTTTATGAGCCAATACATGGCTCAGCGCCAGATATTGCAGGACAAGGGATAGCAAATCCTATCGCTACCATAGCATCTGCTTCTATGATGCTTCGATATGCATTTGGTGAGATAGTTGCCGCTGATAAAATAGATGCAGCAATCAAAAAAGCACTGAGTGAAGGCTATAGAACAAAAGATTTAGCGCAATATGATGCTAAAGAAGTTTGCTCAACAAGTGAAATGGGTTCCATAATAGCTAACTATATAGAAAGATAAATGCAGACACTCACTCTGGCAAATATTTATGAACTTCAAGGTCTCAAAGAAGAGGCACTTGATATCTACAAAGAGATCTTAAAAAAAGATCCTTCAAATAGTGATGCAAAAATTGCTATACGAAGACTCTCAGGTATGAGAAAAAAATTTCTTCGGGTAAATACTCAAATGAAAGAGTTCTTTTTAAAAATGGATACAGATGTTGAGTTAAATGAATTTGAAAGGTGGTTGTTAAAGTCATGGAACTAAAAGATGTAATATTATCAACTTTAGCAGAGATGGAGGAACCCGTTTCTGGGCAAGTCCAAACTTTTAATATAGAAAAGACAAGTAAGATTCTTATAGATGAAAAAGAGTTGCCAGTCTTAGTAGAAGAAGAAAAAGAAGCAGAAATACAGAGCAGTTATGCTGACAGTGAATTGATATATTTAAATTCAATCAGAGAAAGGCTCCTTGTTCTCTTTGAGGGATTTCAGGCACCAAACAACACAAATATAGAAGCAAAATTGGATTTAACACTCAATTTTTTAGAGTATACTTTAGCTACGATAGATGCTAGAGTGGAAAAGCTGGAAAAAGGAAACAGATAGTGAGTCAATACAGAATATTGATAGAAGCCAATGATGAAAAAGGACTTGTTCATAAAGTCTCTAGTATCTTTTATGGTTATGATTTAAACATACTTTCAAATAGTGAATATGTTGATAATGAAAATAATAAATTTTTTATGAGAAGTGTTGTGGATGGTATTGTGGATGGTGTTGAACTTGAAAAATCAATCAACGATATTCTTCCAAGTAAATCTACCGTTAGGGTTATTTATCCTAAAAAGAAAAATATAATTATCATGGCTACAAAAGAATTGCACGCTCTTGGCGATATACTTATTCGTCATGAAGCAGGTGAGCTTGAGGCAAATATTTTAGCTGTGGTTTCCAATTATGATGCTTTAGAATCTTTAGTTAGCAAATTTGATATTCCATACATAACCATCTCTCATGAAGGGCTGGAACGTCCTGCACATGAAAGCAAAATCATCGAGTATATAGATAGCTTTGAAGATGTTGATTATATAGTTTTGGCTAAGTATATGAGAATATTAACACCTAGATTTGTAGAAACCTATAAAGACAAGATTATAAATATTCATCATTCATTTTTACCTGCATTTATAGGTGCAAATCCTTATAAGCAGGCCTATGACAGAGGTGTTAAGATTATTGGGGCAACTGCACACTTTGTTAACAATAATCTTGACGAAGGTCCAATCATAGCCCAAGAAGTTATACATGTAGATCATGCTTACAGCTGGAAAGATATGCAACGCTCAGGCAAAGATGTAGAGAAAGTTGTTCTATCCCGTGCTTTGAAACTTGCTCTTGAAGATAGAATTTTTGTTTTTGCAAATAAAACAGTCATTTTTTAGTGATTTACTTTTTGGATTCTTTAGTGATTTTGGGTAATTACAATTTAAAAAAAATAAATTGCTGGAGTTCATTTGTTTAACTTAGTTTTAGTAAATCCACAAATACCGAATAATACAGGTGCCATAGGAAGACTTTGCGTAAATGCCGGAGCAACTTTGCATCTGATAAAGCCTATAGGTTTTGATATAGATGAAAAAGCTGTCAGACGGGCAGGGCTTGATTATTGGGATAAACTTGATTTGCATGTTTGGGAAAATACAGATGAGTTCTTTGAGCACAATAAAATAACTGATAATGCTTACTTCGCAACTACTAAAACAGATAAACCTTATTTTGAGGCTAATTTTAAAGAGGGCGATTATATCTTTTTTGGCAGTGAAACTGCTGGAATTCCAGAAGATATATTAAACACTTATAAAAAGCAAAACATAACTATCCCGATGACAAAAGAGGGGAGAAGTTTAAACCTTGCCATAAGTACAGGTATTGTTCTCTATGAAGCCATCAAACAAAATTACACAATATTCAAGGAAAATATATGAATCCATTTATCGATGGCGTAATGATATTTCTCTTTATTCTATTTATGGTTTTTATTTTTGGAGGCTATCACAAAAATAAGTCTGCTCAAAGAGAAGAAGAATTTAAAATAGAAGAAGCTAAAGAGCTAAAAGATAAACTTTAGGCTCTTAAAAAACTTTACTTGCCCACAATTCTAAATTTCGCTCAAATTTTTCAAATAAATTTTCTGCATTTTTCATTATCATTAACATGTCATGTCCTTTAAATATTTTCCACTATTTTACATATTTATACAAACTAAATAAATTCTATTGCAATTTGTCATAAAAATATTGACTTTATGACAAAAAGTGATTATAATCATTTAAATTACAGGGGGATGTCATGAATAGTTTTATGGATATTGTTGAAGAGATAAAAAGTATAGTATCGAATGATTTTGCATCAAAGAAAATATTCGATAAAGATGTGGCTGATATTTTAGGTATTACTCAGATGAATTTTGCGACCATGAAAAAGAGAAATAAAATACCTTTTGGTGAACTTTTAGATTTTTGTGCTGCAAGAAGCATCTCTATTAATTGGATGCTTTACGGACAATCACCAGAAAGTCTAGTAGAGGCTACAAATAAATTTTATATGGTTAAGTATTTTAGTGATATAAATGCAAGTGCAGGCGGCGGAAGTGAAAACGAGTGCGAAGAGATAGAAGAGCTTGAAATTCCGGAACAATTTGTCTTGATGCTTGGCGGTGAAAAAGAGTTGAAAAATATAGAAGCTATTAATGTATCGGGTGATTCCATGGAACCTACTTTTAGTTACAATGACATTGTTTTTATTAATAGAGCTAAAACTGACCTCCAAAGAGGCGGTGTTTTTACAATAAGAACAGAAGCCGGACTATTTATTAAGCGTGTTCAAAAAAGAATAGATGGAAAAATTGATATAATATCTGATAATAAAGTTTATTCTACTCAAACTCTCAATCCTGAAGAGATAGACGTTGTAGGTAGAGTTGTCAGTAGATTTGGTGATGTAGATTAAAGGTTTTAATTTGAAATATTTGCTTATTATTTTATCGGCTTTAGTATTTATCGGCTGCTCTTCTAAGGATATAAAGCCTCCAAGAGAGGATAAAAACCTTATAGAAAAAAGTATTGAAATATATGACCTATTACATATTCCGCAAAATGTAAGTACATTTACAAAAAGCCTTGATAACAATGTGAGTGTATATGATATTCAAAAACAATATGAAAAATCTTACTTCAGCATATGGAATATAAACGAACCTCCTGAAAAAGTACAAAGTATTAAATGGCCGTTTTTCGTATATAGAATCGGAAGTAGTTATGGTGAGAATTTACAATTATTAGATAAGCAATTTTTTGATCAGATGTATGAAAATTCAAATTTTGACACTTTCGCAACCGTAAGTAAAAAAGCTATAACCCTTAAACACTCAGATTTAAGACTATTTCCCACCCATAGGCCACTTCTCAAAGATCCATCTTTAGCTGGGGAAGGATTTCCATTTGATTACATGCAAAATAGTTCCATAGAAGCAAATGAGCCTCTATTTGTTTCACACTATTCAAAAAATAAAGAGTGGGTTTATGTCTTTAGCAATTTTGCTTCGGGTTGGCTTGAAGCAAGAGATATAGTGTTTTTAGATCAAAAATACACTGATATATGGCAAAAAGCAGAACAAGTTTTTATGATAAAAGACGATGTTCCAATATTTGATAATGATGGCAATTTTTTATTCAATTCTAAAATAGGTATGATGTTTTCACTTATAGATGAAGATAAAGACAGCTACACTATTTTAACTGTTTCAAACTACAGAAATTCTACTCCACTTTTTTTAAGATCTACTCTATCAAAAGAGATTGCCCATAAAGGGATATTTACCTTAGGTAAAGATAACCTAGAAAAAATTATGAATGGTGTTTTCTATACAAACTATGGTTGGGGCGGTATGTACGGACAAAGAGACTGTTCGTCAATGCTTCGTGACATGTTTGCACCATTTGGAATTTGGTTACCAAGAAATTCATATCAGCAATCTAAAATAGGCGAAGTAATTAGTTTAGAAAATTTAAGCGATGAAGAAAAAGTTAAACTTATTAAAGAAAAAGCTGTTCCATTTCAAACACTTTTGTATAAAAAAGGACATATAGTTCTTTATGTTGGAACTTACAATGATGAGATAGTTGTCTTTCATGACACTTGGGGAATTAAAACTAAAAAAGATGGAATAGAAGGCAGAATAGTTATAGGTAAAACTATTTTTAGCACTTTAAAACTCGGAAAAAATCAAGACTATTATGACAAAGATTCGGAACTTCTAAGAAACTTAAAGAGTATGAATATCTTAACAAATTAAAATTATAGCCATGAACATGGCTATAAAAAAAAGTCTAAGCTTTTATATCTAGAAGAGACCCAAGCATTTCATCTTGAGCTTTTATAGCTGTCACATTTACCGCAGTAGCATCTTGTGCAATTATTTGATCTGGGATTTCTTTTGCCAAATCCGTTTGACTTTTTATTGAACCATTGTCATCAGCTAGACGAGTATTTGCTGAAACAGAAGTTCCATTGCTTGTCATTTTTGTATCACTTGGAATGAACCCATCAGTATTTACATTAGCAATATTATTAGCATTTGTGTTCATCATGGTCTGATGAGACTGGATTGATGAAATATTATTAGAAATATTCATAGGATACTCCTTCTTTTGAAATTATCTATCATTGTATTACTAACATTATAAAAACAAGTTGATAGATTGAAAA
>CALCGG010000053.1 GCA_937900945.1 uncultured Sulfurimonas sp.
ATTTTTATGAGAGCCAACCAAACCTTTGTATAAAAGATTTAGTTGTAAGAAATATTTACAAATTAGATATTATCACGAATACCTAAATCAGATACCAGTTTCATATAAGCATCTTTATTTGTTCTTTTGAAATACTTCATAAGACGACGACGCTGACCAACTAGTTTTAATAAACCAAGTCTTGAAGCATGATCTTTTTTAAACACTTTAAGGTGTTCAGTCAATTCACTAATTCTATTTGTTAAAAGTGCAATTTGAACTTCACTTGAGCCTGTATCTGTTGCATTGCGACCATATTTCGCAATAATCTCTTGTTTTTTAGCCGTATCTAAAGCCATAATAGCCTCCTGATGGGTATAGTAATCTAACAGTTACATGCAAATGCGTAAAAGTTGAAGTGGCATTTTAGCAAAATTTTTCTTTAAATTTCATTTTTGTGTCAGTATTTTATAAAATAACTTGTCATTTTAATTAGATATTTTTAAATAATGCTGTTTTCAACTTCTTTGGATATAATCTAGCTTTTAAAAAGACCAAACTAAAGTAAAAATCATGCTAATAACCCGTGCTAGTGAATATGCTATATTATCTCTTATTGTTTTATCAAAAGCAGAATCACCTATGGATAGTGAAACACTCTCCCGTGAACTGTCAATTTCTAAAAGTTTTTTGGCAAAGATACTGCAATCATTGGCAAAAAGCGATGTTTTAAAATCATACAAAGGTGTCAATGGCGGTTTTGTTTTGGCAGACGAGCCTAGAAATATATCTATGCTCCAAATTATGTCATCAGTTGAAGGAAAAGCCCCCGCGGTATTTGACTGTGCTTCATCTTTGGATGATTGTACCTCTGATAGGGCAAATATCTGCAGTGTCTGGCCATTTTTAAATAGGCTTCAAGGGAAAATTGACTCTTTTTTAGCTGAGCTGACTTTAGCTGATATTTTGGATGAAGAGTAACACATTATGTTTGCATTTATTGAAACAGTACAATCTAGTGAGATAAAGTAACTTGGCAAAAAAACTTACGCTTCGACAGCAGGTTGGTACAACTTTAAACTTTCTTCTTGGACAGAGAGATTTAAGTGTAGTAGTCTTTGTAATGGCAATCTTAGCAATTATTATAGTTCCTTTGCCTTCAGGCCTGCTGGATGTATTGCTTACAGTTTCAATGGCAATAGCTGTTTTAATTTTACTCATTTCTCTTTATGTTCCAAAACCGACAGATTTGACAACTTTTCCAACTCTCATCTTAATTGTCACACTCTTTCGACTATCGTTGAATGTTGCAACTACCAGGATGATTCTGAGCCATGGAAATGAAGGCCCTAATGCTGTTAGCGATATCATAAGCAGCTTTGGAAACTTTGTTGTCGGTGGGAATTTTGTTATTGGTATTATAGTTTTTTCCATACTCGTTCTTATAAACTTTATGGTTATTACCAAAGGTTCAACCAGAGTTGCAGAGGTTGCAGCTCGTTTCGTACTAGACTCAATGCCAGGTAAACAGATGGCTGTTGATGCCGACTTAAATGCAGGTCTCATAGATGATGCAGAAGCTAAGCAAAGAAGAGCCGAAATCCTTCAAGATGCAAACTTTTATGGAGCCATGGATGGATCCAGCAAGTTTGTAAAAGGTGATGCTGTTGCCGGTATTATCATTACACTTATCAACATTATCGGTGGCTTCTTAATAGGTGTATTTCAACACGATATGACAGTTGGCGATAGTGCCTCTACTTTTACACTCCTGACAATTGGTGATGGCTTAGTTGGTCAAATCCCTGCTCTAATAATCTCAACAGCAACCGGTATTATGATAACCCGTTCCTCAAGTGATGGAGACAACTTTGCAGAGGGTACTATCAACCAAATCATGGGAAATGCAAAAATCATGATGATAGTTGGTTTTATCATGATTTTGTTTGCATTGGTTCCAGGTCTTCCCACGGCTTCGATGGGATTTGTTGGGATTATATTTGCACTGCTTGGCTGGGCAATTTATAAATACGACAGAGGTGAACTCACCATTTTAAATGTTGAAAGTATTTTGAGTAAAAAAACTCCAGCTCAACAGGAACAAGAAAAAAGTGCAAAAAAACCGCAAAAATCAAACGAAGAAATAGCAAAAGAAGAAGAAACGGCTCTTGAGGATATTTTAAAAGTCGAGATGCTCGAGCTTACGCTCGGATACCAACTCATTCGTTTAGCTGACAGCGCTCAAGGTGGAGATTT
>CALCGG010000054.1 GCA_937900945.1 uncultured Sulfurimonas sp.
AGTGCCCACCAGAGAGCGACACTTACAAATGAAGCTTTAATAGCTTCGGCTTCATTGGCAAATCCAAAAAAAGTAAAATCTTGCAGCATCCAAACATTTATGCCAAATAAAATTCCACCGCCAAGGTATCCAAAAGCAAAACCAAGACTCGATACATAGTCAAAATCTTTCTTTTTAGAGATAGATGGAAGCAGGGCATCATAAAATGTGTCTGCACCCATAAAACCTACATTTCCAAGTACATAGACAAAAGCTGCAAGTTGCCACTGTCCTTCTCCGACTAAAGATAAGATTGCACTCATTAAAATGCCAAGGTAAGCAAACAAAAATAAGAATCGTTTTTTTATAGAACCGGCATCAGCGATTGCCCCTAAAAGTGGTGCTAAAAGTACGATGATAAAACTCGATATTGAGTTGGCAAAACCAAGCTGGGCAGTGCTGACCGTCACATCTGCATCAGCACTGAAATATGCCTTAAAAAAGAGCGGAAAAAAACCTGCCATGACGGTAGTCGCATAAGCGGAATTTGCCCAATCATAAAACGCCCAAGCGTAAATACTTTTTTTATTTTCCATTTTATTTTCCATAAGATATGATACAATAATTCATGAATTTTGCAGAACTTTTTAATCGTACCGGTCTTATCGGCGCACATCGTGGTGCCCGCTCTATCGCTCCCGAGAACACTCTTCGTGCACTCAAAGTGAGCGTTGGGCATTGTGACTTTATGGAAGTTGATGTGCAGCTAAGCAGTGATGGTGTTGCCATCATCATGCATGACGATACTTTAGAGAGAACCACAAATGTCAATGAAATTGAAGAGTATAAAAATCGTGAGCCTTATAATGTTTCTGATTTTAGTTTTAAAGAGCTGAGCTCGCTTGATTATGGCAGTTGGTTTGATGGGAAATTTGAGCCACTGTTGACTCTAAGCGAGGCATTGCAATTTATAAAAGAAAACAGAGTGTTTTTAAATATAGAGATTAAAGACATGCATAAATCTTTTAGTGATGAGCAAGTTGTACTCTTGGTGCTTAAAGAGGTTGAAGAGTGGAATGTAGAAGAGTTGGTGATGTTTTCTTCGTTTAGACATGAGTATCTGCCTTTATGTAAAGAGAGATTGCCTGATGTTATCACTGCAGCCTTGGTTGAAGATACACATCCGAACAATCTCATGGAGTATCTAAAATCGTTACATGTAGACGGCTATCATATGAATGATGAACTCGCAGATAAAGAAAGTGTGCAAAAACTGCGTCTTGCAGGTTTTTTTGTGAATGTCTACACAGTTAACGACCCATTTCGTGCTCAAGAGCTTTTCGAAATGGGTGTTAACGGAATTTTCAGCGATTTTTTAGAGTAACTATTTGACAGTTGAAGTTCTTTTTTTCATCTGGTTTGACATAAACTCTTCTTTGCTTACTTTGCCATCACCGTTTGTGTCTATATCTGAGAAATTACTTTGATTGCCGCTATTTCTCATCATCTTCCCTTCGGACGCTTTTTGCTCTATTCTTTTTGCTCTGGCTTCATTCAGCTCATTTTCACTCAAAGAGCCATCACCATTTACGTCATAACTTTCAAAAGTCGGTATATTACGACCCATTCCTTTCATGCCACTGCCCATTTGACCTGCGCCCATTCCTTTCATGCCATTGCCCATCTTTGCTCTATTTTGTTGCATCTGTTGCATCTGACCTTCGAGCAACTCCACCTTAGTGAGTTTTCCATCTTTATCCGTGTCAAACTCGCTAAAATCAGGAGCATTGGCAGCGTTTCTCATTGGCATACCCTGAGTTGCTTTTTCGGACATTCTGGCAGCTCTCGCATCGTAAAACTCACTTTCACTCACAAAACCATCTTTGTTTGTGTCATAAGTTGAAAATGGTATTGGACCTCTCGTTGGCAAATCTTCTGCTAGTGTGAGAGTCGAAACAACTGACAACACACCGACCACAGCTAGACTTAACTTTGCTATTTTTACTAAAGTTTTCATAATCTTACCCTCCCATTTTTATATGTAATGAATATACACCTTTTAAGCTTAAAAGAGTATAGAAGAACTATAAAATCAGTAGCTATTTTAATCCGTTAATATATTTAGCAAGAGCGACAATTTGATCTCTGGAAAGGTCAGCAGTCGAGTCTTTCATCATCTGATTGACATTGTGCATTGTGTAAGGTCCAACTTCTTTATCTTGATCTCTATATGCTCTTATTGTCAGGGCTAATTCAGTTACATCACCACCAGCTAATGCCGATACCCCGTTAATAGGACTTGCTTGAGCTTTTTCGCCATGGCACGATGCACAACGCTTTTCGTAAAGTTTTGCACCATCCGCCGCCATTAAACTGATACTTGCTAGTACTAGCACTATAATAATCTTTTTCATAACCTTATTCTCCATTTTTAATATGACTATACTTTTTAAAATTCAAAGTACAGTTGCGTACAGCTTGTAGTTGGATAGATACACCTTCAACAAGCACCAAAATAACATGAACTTAAAAAATCAACGGAACAAATGTAAAACCATAATGCTCCACACCTTGAAGTTCTCCATCCTCCTTTTTTGTGATTTCAAAAATTGAATTTTTTACAGGAATAACAAGTTTCCCGCCAATATTTAA
>CALCGG010000055.1 GCA_937900945.1 uncultured Sulfurimonas sp.
CCTACAGCATCCACTTTTTAAGCCAGACAGACAAAACATAAAGTCCCCAGACATGCTGTTTGAAACTTCCCCTTGAAGCGGTGGCGATGTACTCGTCGAGCTCTTTAGATTTAAACAGCCCTGTCTGCTCATTTACCTCTTTTATAAGCTCAATTTGTTTTGAGTTTATGAGGTACTCCATGTATGGGTTTGAGAACCCTTTTTTCTTTCGTTTGAGGATTTTCTCGTCCAGTTTATCTTTCATAATCTCTTTTAAAAGCGATTTCGTGATTCCGTCTTCGTAGCGTAAATGTGGAGCAATAGAAAATACTCCGCCTGCCAGCTTATGGTCTAAAAATGGGGTGCGTGATTCGATGGAGTGTGCCATGCTTACACGGTCAAGTTTTGTCAGAAAATGCTCTGCCTGAAAGAGGTTCAGGTCGATGTAGCTGTACCAGATGCTCTCGTCTGCATGTAAGGAATTTTCAAACCTGTCACGGTACGGTTTTAGGTATTTCAGTGATTCGTTGTCTTTTACGTTTCTTCTCATGAGATTGTTTTTTTGAAGGTCTGTAAACTTGTCTCCTGATGTGCGAAAGAGCAGTGTGTCATCAAAAATCCGCTTGTACCATTCCCATTCACGGTTCATCGAAAAATTTGCACGGAAATATTTTTTGAGCCAGTTTTTGTGTGCTAAGTTTGAGGCTTTTTCAATGTCAAGATACTCAAAATATTGTCTGTATCCTAAAAACAGTTCATCACTTCCCTCACCGCTCATCACCACTTTGTAGCCATCTTTTTTTATTCGCTCAAACAACAGATAGAGCGGAATGGCAGCCGGATCGTTGAGCGGTTCATCAAGAGTGTCAAAAACTTTTTCGCTTGCATGGATGAACTCATCTTGGGAGATGACGACCTCTGTGTTGTTTAGTCCTAAAAAGTCAGCTGTTTCTTTTGCATTGGCTCTTTCATCGTACTTTGCAAATTCTTTGTAGCCCAGAGTGTAGGTGTGTAAATTTATCCCGTTTTTTTGTGCGTAAAAATTGAGTGTTGCGCTGTCTATACCTCCTGATAAAAGTGAAGCCATGGGAACATCAGCGTTTAGTCTCATGTTGATGGATTCTTCGAGTAAACCTTCCAACATGTGAACGGCTTCATCTTTAGAAGTGATGATGTTTGGCTTTGAGTCGAGCAGGTCAAAATATCTTTTTACATGTAGCGCTTTATCTTTAAAAACTAAATATTCCCCTGCTGCAAGTTTGTTTATATTTTTAAAAAAAGTATGAGGAGGAGTCGGCGCTAAAAAAGATAGATAGCTCATAAGTGCATCATCATTTAGCTCATGTTTTTTCAGAAACGGAGTAAGCCCTTTTATCTCAGAACTAAAGAGAAAACTGTCGTCTTGGTGCATGTAAAAAAGAGGTTTCTTCCCAAGTCTGTCTCGAAACAGATAAAGCGTATCATGGTCGAGCAGGGCGATTGCAAACATGCCGCGAAGATGATGCACAAAATCAACTCCCCATTTCAGATAGGCTGCGATGATGACTTCGCTGTCACTCTGGGTTTGGAAATTAAAATCGAGCTCTTCTTTTAACTCTTTGAAATTGTAAATCTCACCGTTAAATGAGAGCAAAATATTGTCATGCTTTATGGGCTGATGAGAGCGTGCATGTGTGTCTAAGATACTGAGTCTCTGGTGGGCAAAAAAGAGGTTTTTGCTTTGTGTTATACCGCAGTAGTCGGGTCCTCTGTGGGTGAGAAGTGAGAGGGCATGTTTTGCTTTACTCTCATCGTATTCCCCGACTATCCCGAAAACTGCGCACATGATTAGTCCCATTCCTTTAAAAACGCGACGGTTATATCGTTTTCAAAATAACCAGTCTTCATCTCTACATGCCAAACATTCAACTCTTTGGCTATTTGTTTTATCTGCTCTGTTGTGACATAGTTATAAGTCTCCGATTCAATATCACCATGAAGAATATTAAATATAAAAGCATTATTACATGCATGGTAACAGTTACGTATAAACAGATGTGTCTCAAAACTGTTGAGAACATTCATAGCGCCACTGCATACATAATACTCCGCAGAGGGGAGTTCATCTTTGCATATATCTGCGACAATGGTCTCAGTAGCTGTTTGCATTGAAGCAATTTCACACATACTCTCAAGGGAATCGATACCTATATACTTTTTTGGTGTTACACCTTTTTCAAGCATATACAGATAAAAATCACCAAAACCACAACCGGCATCTGCAATGGTTACATCACTTAAATCTTTTGGTAACATCTCTAAAAGAGTATCAAACCGAATTTCTTGAGACTCTATGGAGTGCCAGCCCAAGCCTTGCGCAGTTATGCCATGATTATCTATAGCAGATGTATAAAA
>CALCGG010000056.1 GCA_937900945.1 uncultured Sulfurimonas sp.
GAAAATAGTTTATACCCAGCGTCGTTGTCTCAGTTGAATCTCCTGAAGTTCCATCCGCTCTTTTTTCTTCCGGATTCATACTTTCATACTGAACAAAAACAGGGAGCGAATTTGTAGAAGATGTCAAAGAAAGCAAATCATAACTTAGGTTTATATAACCACCATCAGCACTCTTCACAGCATCGCTCGCTATATCCTCAGCATTTGAGCGGGTTGTTTGGGCATATGCACCATATACTCTGGCACCTTTGATTTTATAGTCTCCGTGAAGATCAACGATAGTCGTCTCTGAGTTGTTCCCGTTTGAAGATGGAGCATAATACGCTGAACTTCCTACTAAAAATCCATTGATTCCTGTATAGTCTAGCCTTGCAACAAATCCAAGATTTGGGTCTGTTTGTGCAAATGAACCTCCACGACCATTGCGAATCCATTTTGAGCCGTTGACTCCTGTTTGCAGAGCACTGACTCCGGCAACTTTATAGGATAAATTCTCAATAATATCACCATAAACCATGACTCCGCTCTCATGCCAAGTTGTTGGGATAATATACTTTGTCGTATCAGGTCTTTGAACTGTTGTGAAAAGTGTGGGTTCATGCCTTTCATTTATAAGTCCCATCGGCATTAAAAAATGACCGACCCTTATGTTTACATGTGGATTGATTAAAAAGTCAAGATACATAAACTCTAAAACTACTTCTCCACCTTCTGCAGTTCCATCATCATTTTCTATACCGCCATGCTCAAACTCTAACTCTGCGTTTAAGATGATGTTATCTGAAAACTTGTAGCCGATATATGGAACAAATCTATACACATCCAAAGTCGTCTTGTCTGTGCCTGAGCCTTTTGTATCCGCATAATACATCTCTCCATAACCACCAATCGAGAGAGGAGATTTTGAGTAGTAAACTTTTGATGCTGCACTTCCTAAACCACTGTGTGATTTTCCTGTATCTACTGTAGTGTAGTTAAAACCGGTTTTTAAGTCACTTGTTTCATCTACAAGTGTCTGTGTAATTTGACGAAGTTCTTTCATCTCCTGCTTTAACGCCTCTAATTCAGTAGAGTCACTCGCGTATAAAGAACCTGATAATGCCAATGCAGTAAATAAACCTAACGATATTTTCGATTTTTTCATGATAAATTCCTTTTAATTGATATTGATAAGTATTATCAATATATTGGAAGAATTGTAATATAATTTTTTTACTTTGTCAATAGTATTGATAATCATTTTCAATTAAATGTTTGTTTGATGACAAAATATAAGCTAAAAAATTGCTTATCGTATCTTTAAAAAATACATAAAAGTGTGCATGAAAAGGATATAACGACCTATTTATATTACCACCATAACTGTTTGATTGACCGTAGTTTGCATACGATATAGATAATTTTATATCTTTACTGTAGCTGTATTTTGTTCCAAATTTATATGCACTAACATTATCTCTATACTCATTCTTTGAGAACATTGAACTTGTAAAACCTGAATCAAATCCCCATGGATTGAAGAATTCTCCATCCGAGTGGTTATATGCAAGAGAAATTGTAAATGGAGCTATATTAAACATGCCTATAACTCCATACATTGAGGCATCAACATTACCATGTAGTGAGTCTCCTATATCATTTTCTTTGAGATATTGAAGTTTTAATGTTATGTCTATCTCATTTAGAGAAAATATTTTGTCCCCTTGTATATTGACAAAATTAACAATATCATGTGCGTAGTAGTTCCAAAGCTGTAGAGTTGTTTTTGGAAATGTTTTATCTATAATCGAGAACATTGTAATACCGGCTGTATTGACATTGTCTCCATTTTTATCAATACCATTGGTGAATGCCAATTTTTCAATATCTATAAATTCACCTTTTAATTTTGACGGGTTTATTGCTACACCAGCACTATTTGTATATTCACCAATAAGTGCATAATCAGTTGTAGCAATGGAAACCTATGCTGCCTTGTAGACCATTAAAACTTTTTGTTCTATATTTGAGGTTAAAGCCAACGGTACTTCCTGTTTGGGGGTCAAACTCATTATCTTTACCATGTAATACATGTATGAGTTTTATGCCGCCGGACACACCATCTTTTTTAGTTTGAAACTGCTCTGCATTGATAGCTAATGTAACAAATAATAATAAAATTAATACTTTCATTTATGCTCCTATAAAAATATATTGTAAGTTTGATAGTTCCAAAAAATATACCATAGTCCAAGTGTCTAATATTGCCTTTATGACTAAATTATAATGTTAAAAATTAGCTATAATATAGCAAAAATACATAGAAGAGTACATGAGAGAAATTTTTAATAGATTAGTAGATAATACTTCAGTACATATCGAAGTGAATGTTGAAGCTGGTGGGTATAAAGCCGAGAATCCATGGCTGTTGAGCGTCTTTGTTAAATACGAAGGAATAGATGAAAAGCAAGATGGATATGAGGAATTTTTGGAAACTAAAGAATCCCTAATTATAGCTCTTGAGCATGTGGATAAAGCACATTATGTAGGTAGCAGGATAGTAGATGGTTGGAATGAATTCTACTTTTATGCTCCTTCTTCAAAGGAGCTTGATTCTATTGTTCATAAGATTTTGACCCCTAGTAATTATATTTTTGAAAGCAATGTTGTGAGAGATACAAAATGGGATTTTTATGAAACTCAGCTTTTTCCGACTGAACTGGAAATTCATCATATGCAAAGTGCAAAAATAATATTTCTTCTTGAAGAAGAAGAGGATGACTTGAGTATTGAAAGAGAAGTTGAACATTATGCCGTATTTGATACAGGCACTCAAAAAGATAGGTTTGTAAACATGGCATTAGACGCCGGATTTACGCTTAAGGATGATATTGCTACAGATGAGTATGAGCATGGAGTGGCTTTAGTAAAAGTTCACAAGCCGACAAGCGAAGAAGTACAAAAAGTTGTAGAAGAACTTTTTGTGCTTATAAAAAAAGAGCTTGGTTACTACGAGGGTTGGAGTACGACTTTAGTTAACGAAGAAGAAAATATCTAATTATGAAAGAGATGTTTGCTCTTGTCGGAGTTATCAACTACATGTTGGTCGTATTTTTAAATGCCTTTACGGATTTAGGGCATAAAATTATCATTCAAAATACCGTTTTCAAGGTTTATGATGGTGATTTGCAAATTATTTTGACAGCAATTGTAAATGCTCTTATTCTTTTACCTTTTATTTTGATGTTTTCACCAGCTGGTTTTTTAGCGGATAGGTTCCCTAAAAATAAAATTATGGAATACTCGGCAGCTTTTGCAGTTTTTATAACTCTGGGCATAACTTACTGTTATTATCATGGCTTTTTTTATATGGCATTTGCTATGACTTTTTTACTGGCTCTTCAAAGTGCACTTTATGGACCTGCAAAGTATGGATACATAAAAGAGCTGGTAGGGGTGAAGTTTATAAGCTTAGGCAATGGAGCTGTTCAAGCTACTACGACTGTGGCTATTTTAGGCGGGATAATCTTTTATACAGTTCTTTTTGAGGGCTTGTTTGATGATTCATTAAGCAAAAAAGAAGAGATTTTAATAGCTATGGCTCCTCTTGGCTGGCTTTTAGTTATGGGCTCAGTTATAGAGTGGTTGTTGGCATCAAAACTTCCAAATAAAATGATTCTCTCAAGTGAAAAAAAGTTCAAGTTTAGAAGATATATAACCGGTGCATATTTGCGAAAAAATTTTAAAATACTAACAAGAAAAAAAGAGATTTTTGAAGCAGTAATCGCGCTTAGTCTTTTTTGGTCCATATCTCAAGTAGTTTTGGCAATTTTTGGAGAGTATGCAAAAAGCGAGCTTGGAGTCACAAACACTATCTTTGTTCAAGGTGTGATGGCATTGGCTGGTATAGGTATTGTTCTAGGTTCAATTACAGCAGCAAATCTATCAAAGTATTACATAAATACAGGCCTGATCTCTATTGGTTCAGTAGGAATTACACTTTTAGTATTTTATATTCCTTTTGTAGATTCCATGAGCATAATGGCTTTCGTATTTACACTTTTTGGCGTGTTTGCCGGTTTCTTAATGGTTCCATTGAATGCACATATTCAGTTTTTATCACCAAAAGTGCATCTTGGAACTATCCTAGCCGGCAGTAATTTTGTTCAAAATATTTTTATGTTTGGGTTTTTAGTTTTAACAACTGTTTTTGCATACTTTGGTTCTAATGCCAAAATACTCTTTTATCTCATGGGATTGGTCGGGCTTTATCTTAGTTATATGGTATTTAAAAGATATATTATTATGACATTTTGGGCTGTTATGGAGCTTTTTTCTACGACTCGTCATGTGTACAATTATGTGGGTGTAGAAAATATTCCGGAGGACAAAGGGGTTCTTCTTTTAGGTAATCATGTGAGTTGGCTGGACTGGATTATTATACAACTCCCAATGAAAAAAAAGATTAACTTCGTCATGGATAAAGATATATATAATTGGCCTATTTTTCACTCGATTTTTAAATTGGGTGAAGCTATTCCTGTATCTAAAAATGCTTCAAAAGATACTTTTAATGAGGTATATAAAAGAGTTAAAAAAGGAAATATTGTTGCATTGTTTCCCGAGGGAGAGATAAGTAAAAATGGAGAAATAGGAAAATTTTACAGGGGCTATGAGCTCATACCTCAAGACTATAACGGAGTTATTGTTCCATTTTTTATAAGTGGCATGTTTGGAAGTTTATTTTCCAAATACAAACCAAAAGATAAAAAAAACTTTTTTAAAAGAAGAGAAATAAATGTATACTTTGCACCGGCAGTTTCTAAGGATACAAAAGCCGAAGAAGTGAGACAAATAATACTAAATATGAAGGAAAAATATGAAATTAAATAAACCAAAACACTCATTATTTAAAAATGGGATGTATGCAGTAGAAGGATTTATCGACATAACAAAAAATGAAACATCTTTTAAATGGCAACTGTTTTTGTTTATTGTCATGGGGATCGTTTCTTGGATGCTACCGATAAGTTTTGGTTACGCAAGCATACTTTTTTTATCTCTTTTTATCCCTATTTTGGCAGAAGTCGCCAATAGTTCAATAGAAAGAGTTGTAGATTTGGTGACAAAAGAGTACCATATATTGGCAAAGCAGGCAAAAGATGCCGGAGCAACTTTGGTACTTCTGAGTCTCATTTTAACCCTTGGGATTTGGATTACGGTTTTGTTACAAGCTTTTGGGCTTGTTTAAATATTTAAAAACAATAGTACAGTATAATATTATAATTATTTTTTTGGAGAATTTTTTATGAATACAACATTGATTATCGGTGCAGGTGGAGTAAGTAGAGTAGTTGTGTATAAGTGTGTACAAAATGCAGATGTTTTTGGCAAAATTGTTTTGGCAAGCAGAACGAAAAGTAAATGTGATGATATAAGAAATGAGCTTCCAGATGCAGATATACAGACAGCTTCTGTTGATGCTGACAGCACAGAGGAAGTTATAAAACTTATAGAGTCTTGTAATCCAAGTATAGTCATTAATGTGGCACTTCCTTA
>CALCGG010000057.1 GCA_937900945.1 uncultured Sulfurimonas sp.
CCTTGGAAAATGGTAGAAGAGTATAAAATCAACCAATTCTACACAGCTCCAACTGCCATAAGAGTTTTACATAAAATGGGTGAAGGTGAACCTGCAAAGTATGACCTTTCAAGTCTAAAAGTTTTGGGAACTGTTGGTGAGCCAATAGATCCACCAGCTTGGAAATGGTATTACGAAGCAGTAGGTGGCAGTAAATGTGCCATAGTTGACACTTACTGGCAAACAGAAACTGGTGGACATGTTGTATCTCCGCTTCCTGGGGCAACACCTATTAAGCCTGGATGTGCAACATTTCCTCTTCCGGGAATTATGGCTGAGGTTTTAGACCCAGAGACTGGAGAAAATGTTGGTAAAGGAGGAAGTGGTTACATGTGTATCACTCGCCCTTGGCCATCAATGATTCGCGGTGTTTGGGGAGATAAAGACAGATTTGTAAAATCATATTTCGGTGATGTGAAAAAAGATGGCAAGCCGGTCTATTTTACAGGTGACGGTGCAAACTATGATGAAGATGGTTATATTACGATTACTGGTCGTACAGATGATGTAATAAACGTAAGTGGGCATAGAATGGGAACAGCAGAAGTTGAAGCAGCCATCAAAAAGCATCCAAATGTAGCTGAAGTAGCAGTTGTTGGAAAACCTCATGATATAAAAGGTGAGGGAATCTTTGCTTATGTAGTTCTTAAAGCTGATGATGGCATAGCTGATGAGCTTGAAGAGATGAAAGCAATCAATAATATTATCAAAAAAGAGATAGGAAATATTGCTTTATGTGATGATATTCTTTTTGCTCCAGGACTTCCAAAAACCCGTTCAGGTAAAATCATGAGAAGAATTCTTCGCTCAATTGCAAAAGGGGAAAAGATAACTCAGGATATCTCAACACTTGAAGATCCAAGTATAGTTGAAAAAATATCTGCAATGGTAAATAAATAAATTTGTTATCCTCCTTTTGATGGAGGATTTCATTTTTTAAATTACAAAACTTCAAAAATGCTATAATTCCGTAATCAAAATATAAAGAGAAAATTATGGAATTATGCGTAGCTCTCGATTTACCCACAAAACAAGAAAATTTAGATTTAATTCACAAAATAAAAGATTATGATGTCTGGTTAAAAGTCGGACTTCGCTCATACATTCGTGATGGTGAAGAGTTTCTAAAAGATATAAAAAAAATTAACCCGGATTTTAAAATATTTTTAGATTTAAAGCTTTATGATATCCCAAATACTATGGCTGACGCTGCTGAATCCATCATGGGGCTTGGAGTTGATATGTTCAATGTTCATGCTTCTGCGGGTAAGAGAGCTATGATGGAAGTGATGGATAGACTCTCCGGCTATGACAAAAGACCGATAGTTTTAGCAGTGACAGCCTTAACCTCTTTTAACGAAGATGAATTTCAGTCTGTATATGAAAGCCCTATAGCTAAAAAAGCAGACCAGTTTGCCATAGATGCAAGCGAAAGCGGACTTGACGGTGTTGTATGTTCAGCCTATGAGAGTGAGTCCATAAAAAACATCACAAACAAAAATTTCATGACACTTACCCCAGGCATCAGACCTTTTGGTGAAGATGCCGGTGATCAACAAAGAGTAGCTGATATAGCTTTTGCAAAAAATGCGCATGTAGATTTTATAGTGGTTGGACGTCCTATTTATAAGTCTGAGAACCCCGCAGAAGTTGTTAAAAAGATTTTAGAACAAATCTAATCTCCTTGTTGAACTTTTTTTAGCAAATCTTGAAATTGCTGAGAATAGTTATACTCTTTTATCAAATGATTGTTCTTCATTTTATACACGCCATTAGAATTTATAAATAAATCAGCTTCTAAGTCTTCTCTTGTTTTTAAATCTAAAACCTTAAAGCTGAGGTTGTCTAAGATAAACGGAGATTTGTTTTTTTCTTCAAAATAACTCAAAACCATATGGTAACCGCCGCTGTATTTTTCATGTGCAGTCGTTATAAACAACTTATTTTTATCAAAGCCTAGCTTTATCAGAGTGAAATATTTTATAATAACATAGTCTTCACAGTCACCATATCCGGCAATCAAAAACTCTTTTGGAGTTGCCCAATAATCTTCTTGTTTTTGAATTACGGCATCATACTGTGGAAGAAGCTGGTTCAGATAAAAGTTAACTTTTAGAAGTTGCTCGGATTTAGATTTCGGCATCAGTGACTTTACCGTAGCCTCATAGTCCATTATTCTATTTTTTGAGATATTACCATGTTTTTTTTCTATAAAGAGTAATTCATCTTTTGTGAAATATGGATAATTGTTTGCTAACAATGAAAGAGAAAAAAAAAGTAAAAATAAAGTTTTCATTGTTTTCCCAGAGATTTGTTTATAGAATTATAGTGGATTTTTTAATCAATAGTTTTCGTTATTTAAGTCGTATATTTAAAAAAACTCTAACCTTCTCTTTCTACTCTTTGAAGTAATTCATTGAATTTCGGATGCTCTTCAGCTATTTTAACTAGATGATTGTCTTCGTCTAATTTGTAAGTTCCTGTTGGATTAATAAACTTGACTGGTTTTAAATCTACTCTTTTTCTTAAATCTAAAATTTCGAAGCTTAGGTTGTCAAGAACTAACGGCGGTTTGTTTAGTGTTTCAAAATAACTGAGTATCATGTGATACTGTCCGCTGTATTTTTCGTAAGCAGTAGTCATAAAAAGTTTATCTTTAGAAAAACCAAGTTTTAAAAGTGTGAAATATTTTATAATGGCATAGTCTTCACAGTCACCAGATCCATAGGTTAAAAATTCTTTAGGAGTTTCCCAATAATCAGCTCTCTTGTTATCTATAATATCAATTTTTGTAGGCAGTTGATTTAAGTAAAAGTTTATCTTCATAAGTTGCTTTGATTTAGATTGTGGCATCAGTGATTTGAGCATAGTTTCATAGTCTAATATTCTATTCTTGGCAATATGACCATGTTTTTTTTCTATAAAGAGTAATTCATCTTTTGTGAAATATGGATAATTGTTTGCTAGCAATGAAAGGGAATAAAATAGTAAAAGTAAAGTTTTTATTGTTTTTCCTAGATATTTTTTTCTCGTTTTAAAAATAATTGTATTTTTAAATGAGCTTATTTCTCATGATGTTTTTGCCCTTGCTGCTGGTTTGAGCCAGAGTTTTCAGAGTTGTTACTAAAATTTAAGGTAGCATTATTTATTCCACTTCACTTCCAAACTATCATCTTTATGTATTGTCAGTTCATCTAATTTTTAAGCGGATATACCTTCATCTGTTTCGTTATAAAGAAATAGAATAATAGTGAATTTTTTTAAAATCAATAGTTTTTATTATTTAAGCTACATATTATTAAACTATCACTATAATTCCCCTCTTCAAATGGACGAGTGGGTGAGCGGCTGAAACCACATCCCTGCTAAGGATGCGTACGGGTAACTGTACCGAGAGTTCGAACCTCTCCTCGTCCACCACTGAAGA
>CALCGG010000058.1 GCA_937900945.1 uncultured Sulfurimonas sp.
AGATTGAATCATAATTTTTTATTATCTTACCATGAAACTTAGTGCATTGTTATATTAAGATAATAGGTATATCGTGTCATTCAATAAAATAATGCTATTTCATCTCAAGAAAAGTGTTAAAAGTATATAATATTGACATAAATAATAGTTAGGGAAGAATTTGATTTATCAGTTGATTATAAATACACTCACAGGTGCTGGTACGGGATATATTACCAATAATATTGCCATTAAAATGCTTTTTAAAAAATATTTTGGCAGATTCGGCGGTATTATAGAAGATACGCATGATGAGTTTGTTGAAAATATATCTAAGCTGATTGAAAAAGATTTGATAAATCACCATACTTTAAATGACGAATTTAATTCAGAAGAATTTCATAAATATATCAAAGACCTGATAGAAGACATGTTTGTATATTCATTACCGAAAAACTCCATAGCTTTGAGTGAGATAAATGGAATTTATGAAACCACAGATAATTTTGTGAAATTTTTAGATAACAACCAAACAACTCAAAAAGATTTAAAAAATCAAGTTGCTTCAAAACCTTTAAAAAATTCTATTTCTTACCTTCAGGCTTTACATTTTTCCCGCAGTGTTGTTGATGTTTTAAGTGAAAATAAAACAGCTTACATGCAAGATTTGATATCTCCTTTAAGGGAATGGAAATTGGGTGCGTTAGTGAGTGATGAACTTGTTTTGCAATTAAGTAAAAATATAAATAATATTATCTATCAACTTGACATCTCAAAGTTTGATGAAAAGATAGATGCAGGTGTCTTGGAACTGCTTGAGAATATAAAAATAGACGAGATTATTTCATTTACTCAAAAAGAGATTGAAAACTTATACTTTAAACAAATGTTTGGTGGAAGTGATGACGCGACAAAAGATTTTATAAGCAGGATGGTTCAGATCGCTTTGTCTGATGAAGGTCAAAAAGCGATAGATGAGAGCGTCAAAGCAATTTTGGTGAGTTTGAGCGAAGTTAAGGTCTCCATGTTAAGTTTATTTGATGATGAAATAAAAGAGTCTATTAAACTTTTTGTCATCAATGAGCTTCCCAATATTTTGAACAGGATTATAGAATTTATTGATCAAAATGAAAAAGATTTGGAAGATCTCATAAATGACTCTATCGATAAGGCGCTCGATGGCGGAATGTTCGCTGATTTTAAGAAAAAAGTAGTTTCTATTTTTTATACAAATATAGTGGCGGATTTTGAGGTTTTAAGCCTGACAAAAGAGTACATGCATACATATCGTGAGCAAGCCCAAGAAGAGATAATCGAACAAATCCTGGATCTTTTGGAAAATAAAGCTATTGGAGATTTGTATCAGGAGTTTGCAAAGCGAAATATCATTACTCCACAAAAGGTAATCACTTTGATTATCAACAATCTAAGAGAGTTGAAAGTTGACAGGAACATCGAGCTTATAGATACGATTTTAAATAAACAGGTGAAAGATTATACAGATGTCGATTTGGGGTTTGTAAAAGAAAAACTCATCCCGCACACATTGGAAATAGTAAAAAAAGAGTATATATATTCATCCAAGATTAAAGATGTAATGGTGAAAGAGACTCAAAACAGTATAGATGAGTTTAAACTAAAAACGATTCATGAGATTTTAGGAAAAAGACTCGATACTATTTTAGAAAAAATCTCAAATTCCATCGATAATGATGAACTTTTAAATATAGTTTTGTCTAATGCAAAAAATATACTCGATAAGCCTATGAATGAAGTCATAAACATTGATGAGATTCATGTCGATTTTAAACAGTATATTAATGATGCTATTGATGGAAAATCTCTCAAAGATATTATCACTTACATGCAAAGCGATGAGGTATATGAAGCTGTTAAAAATGCTCTTATAAAGGTCGTGCTTGACAATTTAGAAGAGATACTCAAAGGCAATGTAAGTGAGGCCATTAAGCATGAACTCTCAAAATTGCCCCCTTCACAGATAAAAGATATGGTTGAGGAGTTTATGGGAGAAGAGTTAAAGCCCATAAACTATTTTGGAGCGGCACTTGGCGGTGTTGCAGGTGCCGGTGTAGGATTGTTAAGTATACCTGTTTGGGCAAATCCTTTTATCTACGCCGTAGTTGGGGTGGCTACAAATTATTTAGCAATAAAAATGCTCTTTCAGCCTTATTCTCCGCTCAAAATAGGCAAGATGAAAATCCCTTTCAGCGAGGGAGTTTTGCCAAGCAACAAAGAGAAGATGTCCATAAAGATGTCCGAGTTTGTAGATGAGTTTATGTTAAACGGAACCTCCATACATAACTTTTTTCAAAACAACAGCGAGAGTTTGAAAAGTTTTATAAAAGTCCATATCTCGCAGGATGATTACACTGTTATAGACAAGCTTATCCATCAAGATTCAAATATTTCAGATATGTCCAATGAGGCTGTGAGTCTGATATTTAAATTTTTAGATACAAATCATGAGATGATCTCCGAGAAAGTATTTAATATCTCCATGAGCTATTATGATAAAAGAGAAGAGTATGCCCATAAAGCTGGTGACTTTGTTTATCAGGAAGCGATGAAAACGGAGTTTAAAGAGTTTTTGTATGAACAGTTTGATAAATACCTGGATAAAGAGAGTTCTTTAGAATTTATAGCAGATGATATTTTGCCTCAATTTGATAGATTTATAGAAAAATCATTTAGTGAGTTTGTAGAGCTTTTAGCTGATAGCAGTAAAATAAAAGAGTTGGTTGTAAGTTTTGAAAATGAGTTTGAAGAGTTTATAACTACAAAAGCTCTTATAGATACTATAGATGCTTCTGTGAAAGAGAAACTGAGTAAAAAAGTAAACACATCGTTATTGGAACTCTTTTACGGACAGGAGACTATCAATGAAGTGCTGAATTTTTTTACAAAAGGGGAGTTTAATGCAAACAGTAAACTCTCTGACATGATAAATGGTCTGATGCCAAAAATCATAGAAAACAATTTGCAGCTCATCCTCAATGAGACTATAGTCCCGGCTCTGCAGGAAAATAAACCGCTTATCAAAGCTGAAATCATGCAAAAAGTTCCTTTTGGCATGGGATGGGCTGTAAAAAGAGATGTTACCAGAGCTATGAATATTATCATAGATACAAAAG
>CALCGG010000059.1 GCA_937900945.1 uncultured Sulfurimonas sp.
AGCCCTTGTAGCAGGTTCCCGACTTGCTTTTGAATAGCTTTCGCAGCCTCTTTTTCAATAATCTTTTGCGCATCAATACTGACTTTAGGAGCAGATGCATTTCCGCTTAATGTAATCGTTAAAGGGTTTTTATTTGCATTTATTTCTATTTTAGAATCTATCTGTTTTGTTTTGGAATTCAATCTTGTATCTTTTGTTTTAATAGAAGAACTGTTAGAATTCAAATCAAGCGAAGCAACGATATTTTCTTTATTGATATCAGCAACGACATCACCTTTGAATTCCTGAACATATAAATCAACTCCTCCAAACTGCTTTACCAGAGTCAACATCTGATTTTGTGTAAATTTACCATCAGTAAGCTTAGCTTTGAATGTTCCTTTTTCTTTTGCTATATTATAATCCAGAACACCGTTTAAAGATGATTTTAACACTTCAGGATAGATTAGCATTTTAAATATGTCAAGCGTTTGAAGTGATGTTAAGTCCGCATGAAAGTCATCATTATGAAGCTTCCCATCCACATTTCCGCCTGCAACTTTTGAATGCAGGCTTAAGTCTAAATCTTTTGCATGTTTGAGTTCTCCATTGACGCTTATTCCGCCAAGCAGATGTCTCTCACTTGCAAAATACAGCTTGTCTAAATCTGGAATCGTAGTAACATAGTCGCTTACCAAAGAGCCGTCTTTTAAATTCATTCGAGCCTGCTTGATATTAAAACTTGCTAATGATGAGTCCAAATCAACTTTAGTATCCACTATATCACCGTTTAAACTTGTATTTGTTGCCAATTTAAAAGAGGTAGTCGGCATGGCTGATTTAAATTTATATTCCTTAGTTATATACGCTGAGTCCAAAACTCCATCTTTTATATTTGAAAGAACAGTTCCTTTTAACATGCCGCTTCTTGCATCAGGTATATCAACATCCAAAGAAAATACTCCATCAGCATAATGAGGTTGATTCACCATGTAAAGGACTTTGGCGAGTTTTAAATTTTTCATAGTAGCTTTAACGCTTGCAGGTTTAAAATCTGCCAATATTGCTTCAAAACTGGTGTCCGACGCGGCAACATCACTTTTGCCATCTACTGTTAACTTGTTTTTATCACCTTTTACTTTACCGTTTAATTTAAACGGACCTCTTACATCTGCCCCTGTAATCGGTTTTAAAACAGCCAATTCTTGAATATCAACACCATAAGTCAAATTCATTCCCATGGTATCTGGAACAATATTACCAGATGAGTTTAACGTTGCGAGATTTGAGTCAAAGAGGATTTTGTAGTCAATATTTTTTCCCTTTAAATCTACATGTGAGGTAGAGCTAAATGTAGTTTTTGGAATATTCACCTTATACACTTCATTCATTACAGGTGAATTCAACAAGCCGTTGATTAGCTTCAAATCTGCATATCCTGCTAAATTTTTCGGATCAAGTGACGTAAGTTTAATATCCGCGTCTAAATCAGATGAAGCAAAATTTGGCTGTCCCAGCATGTGTAAGAGTTTACTTACTTTCGCACCTTTTATGCTAGCTATGACACTTTTAGGAGCAAACTCGACTAAGTTTATTGTGTATCGAGTATCACTTTGAGCTACATTTGATAGACCATTCACTATCATACTTTGCTGATTTCCTTTTACAGTTCCGCTTGTTGCAAAAGGACCTTTGAATGGTGCATTTGTAATTGGCTGCAGCACTGCCAGTTCTTGAATATCCACATTATATTTTATATCTGTACCGAGCGGTTCAGGAACAATTTTTCCGGCAGAGGTGATATTTGCAAGATTTGAGCTTAAGCTGTAGTCATAATCAATATCGTCACCTTTGAGTTTTGCATCAAGATTCATATTGAATGCTGTTTGAGGCATATCGATTTTGAAATCTTTTTTCATCAATGAAGCATTGAGTTTTCCATTTTTAGTCTTAAGTGATATATCTCCATCCAGTACATGTGGAGTAATATTTTTAAAATTGATGTTGAGATTTATTTCAGCATTTGCATAAGCTTTTTGTCCGCCTAAATTTAAGAGTGCAACTAAATCTGCTTCTTTTATACTCGCAATGATTGAAGTAGGATTAAAATCAGTCAATTCTACATGGTACGATGTATCACTTTTTGCTACATCACTTTTTCCATCCACTTCAAGAAATGCCATATTTCCTTTTACAGTTCCATCTGTATGAAAAGTACCTTGAACAGGTGCATTTGTAAGGGGTTTAAGATTTTGTAATTTTTCAAGAGTCACTCTATATGCAACATTAAAGCTTTGAGAGAATAAAGAATAATTGCCCTTTGCATGTATCTTGTTATCATTATCTATTTTTAGCAAAATTTCAAATTCACTCATAGACAAAGAAAAGACTTCCAACTTACTATCCATCTTAGTCTGTTCTTTGATTTTACCCTCAATTACCGGCGCAACCAAAGAATTTCCAAAAGATGTAAATGCAACAACATAAACCACAGCAACTAAAAGCAGAACAATTCCGACGAACCATGCTAAGAACTTCATAATATCTCCATTAATGATTTGTATAATCTTACAACAATAATCTTAAAACATTTTTTACAAAATATGTTTATTTTTATTCATCAAAATCATACTTGATAGTAATTGACTAAACTTTATTTAGTAAAATTATTTAACAATTACTTGACATTGTTACACTCAATATGTATAATACCGCTAACTTTTAAAAAAGGAGTCAATTAATTATTATGTCTAAAGAAGAAATAGAAAATGAACCTCTAGTTAATGAAGAGGAAAATATAGATATAAAAACAACAGAAGAAGCAGATGCTGAAGCTGAAGCTGTGGAAAATGAGTTTGATCTTTTACAAGAAGAACTTACATCTTTGAAAGACAAGTATGCTCGTGTTCATGCTGATTTTGAGAATATCAAAAAAAGACTTGAAAAAGAAAAATACACAGCAGTTGAATATTCAAATGAAAAGTTTGCAAAAGATATGATTCCCGTTATGGATTCACTTCAAATGGCTTATACATCAGCATCGGCAGATACTGATGCAAATGAACTTTTAGCAAAACTGAAAGAGGGCATAGAATTAACACTCAAGCAGTTCACAACAGCCTTAGAAAAACATGGAGTAACAATGGTTTCACATGATGAGCCGTTTGATCCAAATATCCATCATGCAGTTCAGGCTGTTGATAGCGAGGAAGTTGAGAGCGGACAGATAGTTCAAACTTTTCAAACTGGGTATAAATATAAAAACAGACCATTGCGTGAAGCTATGGTTATAGTAGCCAACTAATAAAACGATATTTGGAACAAAGTCCCAAATATCTACGCTAGGCGCTATGCCACTAAAGTACAAAAATGCTTTCGGCATTTTCACTTGAAGCATAGCAAACAAATAAAATAAAATTAAGGAACAAAAATGTCAAAAGTAAT
>CALCGG010000060.1 GCA_937900945.1 uncultured Sulfurimonas sp.
TTTTGAGCTTACGATTATAAAAAAGCAAATCTATATAAAAATCATCTTCACCTATTTGGATTCTTTTTTGTCTGGCAATAAAGCTAAAACCGTTTCCAAGCTCTAAAATAAAATTTTCAATATCTCGTAAAATCGCATCTTCTAAATCTTTTTCCAAATAGCGGTCATTTAACCCTAAAAAATCCAAAATATAAGGGTCTTTTAAAATCAAGTTTGGTGAGAGTTCACCCTCTTTTAGCTTTTCTAACTCATACGATATAAGCTCATCTGGTTTTTTGGATAATGCAGTTCTTTCATAAAGCATAGAATCTATTCTATCATTTAGTGTTCTTGTACTCCATTTATCAAGTTTTGTCATCTCTATATAAAATGTTCTTTTTAACTCATCTTCAATTGCAATTAAACTTCTTATATGTGTCCATGTCAATTGTGTACTCAGTGCGTACACAATCTTTTCATCACTAAAAACTTTATAAAATTTAATCATATGAAAAAGATTTCTTTTTGAAAAACTACTTCCAAACTCTTTTACTAATTGTGTACTCACTGCGTGCACAATTTGTTCTCCATAATCAGCTCGTGAGTTTTTAAGTATATCTTCTTGGATTTTAAATCCAATCTGCCAATACATCAAAGTCAAAGAGGAGTTCACGCTAATGGCTACTTTTTCTTTTGTAGTGGCTATGAGGTTTTTAAGTTCTTCTACTAAGCCATCATTTAGAGTAAGTTCATTTTTCATTTTACGCTCACTTGTCCGTTCATCAGCATAGGGAGGAGAAAATCTCTTAGCTGGATTAGGTGTTGGGTTTGTTTTTTATTTTTTTCAATTAATTTAGTTATTGCATTTAATTTATTAAATAATTCATCATGTCCACTAACTGGAAGCACTAATTGTATATTATCGACATCACCTTTGGTGATAAATTTTATGATTGAACCAGCAGAACTATTTGATAATCGTTTAAGTTGATTTTGTACAGTATAAAATATCATTGAATAATATTTTATATCATTTGCTATCAAGACATAAGTTCTTTGATAGGCATTAAATTTTCCTTCATAAAGTTTTACATTTAAATTTCCATTTCCTGCAATGAGTATTGCTTTCCCATCAAAAGCGTATTTATTGCAATAATATATTTCTTCAGAACATGTAAAAAATGGATATTGACCATTGTCATTTGCAAAATTCGCATCTTCTTTTCCTGTTACTACATTCAGCAAATCAGAAATTCTTTTAACTTCCCAACCCTCTGGAATCTCTCTTTTTAACTCCTCGTTATAAACCATTTTACCGCCTGATGATTTGTAGGGTTTACCGTTTGCATCAGGAAAATCAAACTGCACAAACCAGTAATCATAAAGAGTTTTTGCCATAGCTTCGAGTTCTTTGTTTATGCGGTTATTGAGTTCTATTTTGGTGTCTAAAGTGGATAGGACTTTGGCGATTATTTCTGGATTGTCTTGAAATACAATCTCTAATTTTGATAATGCTTCTTTAGTTAGGGCATTTCTTGTTCCACCAACTCCACAAATTTGTAACAAATGAGATTTTAAGTATTGTAAATAATAATGTACATATCTACTATCAACGAATTCTTTACATCGAATGATTGAAACATGCTGATTCACCCTAGCAGGTAATATATTCTCTGGGACCAAACAAGTTCTAGCAATAGAATCACCTGTTATATTAAGCAATACATCATTTTTTTCAACACTTACAAAGTTTAACTTTTCTGCTTGTTCATCATTAATAAATGCTAAACCCTTAGATGAAAACTTAAAATCTAAAACATTTTGACTTCTGATTAAGGATATTCCATTATTGCAATAAGCACTTTGTCCACCTATAGGAGTCGCACCGCTTCCAATCTTAGTTGTAATATCCGCTAAAAAAAATTTATTCAAAATTCAACCCACTAAAAGATTTTAAAATCTCCTCTTCCAAAACCCTACCCTCAGCAAACATTACATCCAAATTATCACTAAAACCCTTCATCTTTGCTTCAAACTCATCTTTTGTAATATCCACATACTCTATCTTCACATCAAAATACTGTCCTGCTGAAAAGGAATAGTTTTTGGCTTTTATCTCTTCGTAACTCACTACAACCGATAAATCTTCTTTTACTATTTTGTTGTTAAAAGTGTTGATAATCTCATCTTCTTCTTTAGCACTCAAAACAGTTTTTTGGTTTTTCCCCTCTTTGACTTTTTTACCCAAGTTTGAAGCATCTATGAGCACAACACCCTCTTTGTTTGAGCGGTCTATGAAAACTATGGAGACATTTGTTCCTGTTGTTGCAAAGATATTGCTAGGCATTGAGACGACACCTGCTAACATCTTCTCATCTATGAGTTTTTCTCTTATTTTTCTGTCGATGCCACTTTGAGCGGTGATGAAACCAGTCGGTACAACGACAGCAGCTTTTCCACCCTGCTTGAGTGAAAAAATGATGTGCTGTAAAAAGAGAGAGTAAATCGACATGCTCTCTTTTTTCTTTGCCGGAACATTTGGAATTCCTGCAAAAAATCTCTCATGATTCTCTTTGCTATCGAGGTCATCTCTAAAATCGCTAAAGTCCATCTTAAACGGTGGATTTGAAACGATATAGTCAAACTTGCGTAATGCTTCGCCCTCTTTGTGGTAAGGGTGCAACATCGTGTTCCCTTGGATGATGTTTTGGATAGAGTGGATAAGGTTGTTTAGAACCAAATTTAACCTCAAAAGGCTTGAAGATTTTTGGGAAATATCTTGTGAATAGATACTACATTTATCCTCGCCTATCGCATGAGCGATGTTCATAAGTAGAGTTCCAGAACCAGCAGATGGGTCATAACATGTAACATTTCTCACATCGCCCTGCACCAAAATAGCCGCCATGATTTTCGCTACAGCATGTGGAGTATAATACTCCGCATATTTTCCGCCGCTGTCGTTGTTGTAGTCTTTTATGAGGTACTCAAAAATAGTCGCATAAAAATCATACTTTTGAGTAAAGATGTTTTCAAAACTAAAATGTACCAGTTTGTTTATGATAGCCTTACAAAAAGCATCCCTTTTTGAGCTGTCGGTGATAAACTCACTCACATTGTCAAAAAGAGTAATCTTCGCTCCACCCTCTGTTTTTACTGCAAAAATATCGTTGTTGTCTCTGGCAATCGTTCGTAAAGTATCATCAAATGTTTTAGCAAAGTCAGGGCTGTTTTGGATGTCAAAAAGATGACTTATAAGATGCTCAGGTTTTAAAGTAGCAGTATCAGCACCAAGTTGTAAAAGTAACATCTCTTTGTCATCATCAGACATCTCTTTATATGCTACTTCCCACTTCTGAGCATCTGCTAATGTTTTTTCATTTTTTTTAGCTTCATGTGCAAATTTATCATTTAAAAACTTATATAAAAACACCTGCGTAATAATTTTAAATTCATTGCCATCATTGCCTAAACCGTAACTAGAACATATCCCTTTTAAACTATCTATTAACTCTTTTGTTTTTCTCTCAAAATCTACTGTTGTCAAATTTATTCCTATTTTTATTTACTTATTTTTTTGACTTAAAAGTTATTTTATGATACAATGCTCTCACAATTGTCCTTCGGGATCGCCCTCTTTTCTGAGAGGGCAAAAATCATTTTATCAAATCAATCAATTTTTCTTTCAATTTCTCAAAATTCACTTTATCTATTTTACCAATTTTCTTTGCCAGCCTTTTACTACTAATAAGTTTATTTTGGACAAGTAGAGCTGTACTTATGTTGTTTTGGAATTCAAATTGAAAAAAGAAACTACCATCTCTTGGAGTTGTAGATAAGGGAATAGCTAAAAGCATATTTTTAGAATATTTCTTTAGAACAATTACTGGTCTTGTAAATTCATTGCCTTTGCCATTTTGCTCAAAACCTACATTTTGCCCAAGCTTAGCCCAAAAGATATCTCTTTCTTTAAAATATATGTCATCTTCTGCAACACCTATATCTTTTTTAACTTCGTTCCAAGCATCATACTGTTTCATTTGAGCTCTTTTATTTTATTTTGACTTTGTACTTTGATGCCATATTTTTCCCTCAACTGCTTAACTTCTTTTACTACTTCTTCACTGGCTTCTTTATAGCCTTCTATGCTTTGAGTTGTTTGTATAACCTTTTCGAGTTCTTTAGAATCTATTGGATTTTTGCTCATTTTTTACCCTTTAAAGTTTTTAAGCTATATTTTACCAATTTAAATAACCATTAAACTCATTTATATACTCATTTAACACTAAAGCGCTTATCTCTTTTGTGGCATGCGTATTTAAGTCTATATGATGTTGTTTTTTAAACTGGTTTATCACCGTAGTTATCATCAGTCTGCTAAAATAGTTTTCATTTTCTAAGATAGAATTTCTGTTCAGCACTTTTTCATCTGTCTCTTTTTTTACATCACAAAGGGCTTCATAAATCTCACTTTGCTTTTTAGACAACTCATCGTTTTGCATCAATCTTTTGTGAATTCTTGCATATTTCGGGTCGTTTTTATATTTAGCTTTTAACAACTCATTTTGTCTGTTAAGTTCTTTTATTTTTTCATGTATTTTCTGCAGAGTTGCTATGTTTGCATTCATCTCATCTTGACTTACTTCATTTAAATTTTTACTTTTAAAGAGTCTTTGCAATTCCTCTTTAAGTGAGATAAATTCGGGGTCTTTTTTGTCAAAGTTACCAGCTAAAGCTTCTCTGGTTTGTCGTAAAGTATTTTTGAGTTTATCGGCTAAGACAAGCTCTTCTTGCCCTATTTTTGTAAACTTAAAGAGTATATCTTCTAATGCAAAGTTTAAAATATTTGCACTCTCATCACCGCTTTCAAGTACATTTTTTTGATTAAGTAAATTGAGATGGTTCGATGTTTCCCGGTAGAGTAGATTCAACTTTAAAAAATCAATTTTTTGGAGTAAATCGAAATGTCCAAAAAGTCTTATAAGGTTATACAAGCTTTTTGCATCACCCAACACTTTTCTTATCTCTTGTACCTTTTTAATATCTTGGATTTGAGAGATTTGACGTGAGAAAGTCTCTGCATTTAGCGTGTCAAAATGAAACAAAAGTTCCTTTATAGCTTGTATCTCTACCTCTATCTCTTCGCGAGACTTAAAAAGTGAAGAGTAATGTTCTATTTCATCACCAAGTTCTGCTTGTAACTCATCAAAATAGGCTTTATTTGTGGCATCAAACTCTTTGCTGATATCTGCAAAATCTACCACAAAACCGTACTTAAATTTTTTGTAGGTTCGATTGACTCTTGTAAGTGCTTGAAGAAGGTTATGGTCTCTTATGATTCTGCCGAGATAAAGTTTTTTTAGTCGTGGTGCGTCAAAGCCAGTAAGAAGCATGTTATAAACAAATAAAAGGTCGATTTTCCCATCTTTAAAATCCTCTACCTGTTTTTTTCGCTCCTCTTTGTTTCCTATATCATGGAGTATTAAAGCCGCACTTTTGATCTTTATTTCATCTTTGATTTTTGCCCCGTAAGTAGGTATTGACTCTGCAACCATTTCTGCTTCATAATAATCATTATTGACATGTAGCAATGGTTGCTTTGCATATTTAGCTTCAAATATTTCAAACATTTTTTTAGCTTGTTCAGAACTGTCACAAATAACCATCCCGCCGATGGAGTTGTCATCATATAATATGCGGCTTTTTTGGAAATCTTTGACTATATATTCCAGCATTGGCTCGACAAAGCTGTGATGTGCATAAATCTGCTTTTTATTCAAATCACCTTTTAAAATCTCTATCTCTTGAAGTGCTTTTTGTAACTCTATTTTATAATTTGTTTGTATCTCTTCGCGGATAAGTCTTAGTGTGTATCCATCAGCTATGGAAGCGTTGTAGTAGTACTTGTGGATATAGTCTCCAAAGAGAGCTTTAGAATTTGTATCATTACCTAAAAGTGGTGTTCCTGTGAGACCTATTTTTATAGCGTTTTTATCTGATGTCGTTAGATTCGCTAAAAAACTTCCTTTTGGATTGTAACTTCTATGAACTTCATCTAAAAAATAAATTCTTTGGATATTGATGTCATAATCTTGCAGAGCAATAACATCAGGGTCATCTTGAAACTTTTGAATATTTACCACTGTTATCTCGTGGTTGCCTCTCTCGTTATGAATCGCAGTTGTTGATTTGATATCTTTTGCAAACGCTTCACGGGAAGATATAGTGTGTACGACAAGTCCACGAGCAGTAAACTCTCTATGTGCTTGCGTTAGTAAATCAAGTCTATCTACTATGAAATAAAACTTTGGAATAATAGATTTTTTTTGAAAATAATCTGTTAGATATTTGACATTGTAAAAGGCAAGTGCAGTTTTACCGCTTCCCTGCGTATGCCAAATAATCCCATTTCTAACACCATCTTTCAGTTTTTTCTCTATCGCTTTTGTAGCAAAAACTTGTGGATAACGCATGATATGTTTTTCAACACCGCCACTTTTTTGGACATATGCAAGAGCATATTTCAAAATAAAAAATAGTCTCTCTTTCGAAAATAGAGATGTACTTATGCGATTTGTTGGAGTATTTGGGTCTTTGTTTGTTAAAAATTCAGGATTGTATTTTATAACTTCTAAGTTATTATCTTTTAAAACAAAGTTTTCTATATTGTCATTTTCATCACTTAGAAGCTCTGCTAAGTTTAGTTTTTCTTCTTCTCTAAAATAGTTAAAAATAGGTTTTTTAGATGGTGTTGCATAAAATGCGCCCTCTATTGGTTCGGAGGAGTCATCATCGTATTCCATATTGTTTGAGAAAACCATAAGCTGAGTAATGTTTACAAATTTTCTAAATTTATCGTTTGAAAACCTTGTATTTATCCGCTTTCTCTCAGCTAAAACACCATCTTGATTATTTGGTTTCTTCACCTCTATAAAAACTAATGGCATACCGTTTATTAACAAAATAATATCTGGTCTAAACTCATCATCACCATTTTTATATGTCAATTCTGTAACTACATGTAAAGAGTTGTTATTAAAATTTTCAAAGTCTATGAGTTTTATACCTGAATTTTGAGTGAGCCTTTCATAAAAAGCTTTTCCCAAATCTTCATTTTCTAAAAGTAGTGAGATATCATCATACAAACGGGTAACATCGCCTTCTTCTAAATCTGAGTTGATTTTATGGATGCTTTGTGTAAAAATATCTGTAAAAATATTTGTGTTAATATCATAAGTTGCATCTTTAAGAGAAAGATATTCATATCCCAGTCTTACAAGGTGTAAAATAGATGGTATTTTAACTCTTGAATCTTCGTTGAACTTCATCATAAAATCTCCATATCTTTCATACTAAAGTATCCATCTTTGCTTATGATGAGATGGTCAAGAAGTTCTATCCCTAAAAGTTTTGCACTCTCTTTTAATCTCTTCGTTACATGTACATCTTCCTGACTCGCTTCAAGAAGACCGCTTGGATGATTATGAGCAATAACGATAGAAGCCGCTCTGTCTGTTATGGCATCTGCAAATACCTCTCTCGGATGGATAAGTGAGCGGTTGAGCGTACCGATAGAGATAACTCTTGTTTGTATAATATGATTTGCTCCATCAAGAGTGATAGTTAAAAAATATTCTTGTTGTTTGTTTTTGTATTCTTGGAGTTCATTATATATATCTAAAGCACATGTGATTTTTTTATTTTGTTTGATAAGATATCTTTTTGAGAGTTCTATCGCAGATAAAATTTGTGAAGATTTTGCAACTCCTAAACCATGGATAGCGGTGAGTTTTTCTAAACTGATGCTTTCAAAATCATCTTCAAAGAGTTTAATAATCTCACGGGAGAGTTTTAGTACATCTTTATCTTTTGTGCCGCTGCCTAAGAGTATCGCTAAAAGCTCATAATCTTTTAAAGCCTCTACACCTTTTTTAGTGAGTTTTTCTCTTGGTTTGTCAAAACTCTCTAACTCACTAATTGTTTTCATATAAAATTCGGGGCATCATTAGCGAATAAAATTATATCACCTGCTTTTGTCTGATTAGCCAGCACATCAACCAAAGCAGATTTATCAGGAAGCATGATTTTATTTTTTACTTTGAGATTTTTGTTGAAAAGTTCTGCGTTTAAAGAGCCTGTCACTATTACTATGTTAAAAACATCATTTATGGCGTTGATTAGTTTTAAGTTCAATTCGTCACTGCTCTCAACAAGTCCGGGAGTTACTATCACTTTTCTGCCCTCATGAAGCGAGCAGAGTCTTACACCCTCTAACATTCCGTCGATGTTGCCATTGTATCCATCATCAAGGATTATTTTTCCGCCGGCTTTTATCATTTGGAGTCTGTGTTCTACCGGTTCTAACATTTGTACAGCTTT
>CALCGG010000061.1 GCA_937900945.1 uncultured Sulfurimonas sp.
GTAAAAAATCTAAATCATTTTTATAGTATCTTTCCCAGTTGTAATCATACATAAAAATTCATATCCGACACCGTAACAAGTTTCATAATAGTGATTTACTCCGGCAGGAATATAGATAAAATCACCCTGCTTCGCATGGTAAACTTCTTCACCCACAACCACTTTTGCTTCACCGCTGAGGACGTATTGCTGATGCTGTATCTCATTTGTATGGTTTGGCATGCTGCCATCAACTTGCATCGATATTTTTCTTACTATAAAATCTTTTTCCTCTTGAGGAGACAATACAGCGATGGTTGTTAGTTTTGTTTTTGGTATATCATTTTTTGGATACTCAGAGCTATTGCTACAGTACATTTTAATTCCTCAGTTTTTTTAGTGAATATTATACCAAATATCTTATCAGTCATATGCACCTTAACTATGCGTTAACATAAATTTTACTATACTTCAAGCATGTCAAGAATATTACTATTAGAAGACGATGAAGTCTTATCTGAAACATTGGTTGAACTGTTAGAGAGTGAAAACTTTGAAGTCATACATGTGAGTGATGGGGAGACAGCTCTTGATGCTACTTTTATGCAACATTTTGACCTTTTACTTTTAGATGTAAATGTCCCATTTCTAAACGGTTTTGAACTTCTAAAAAGCTTGCGCGAAAGTGGAGACATGACTCCTGCCATCTTTATAACTGCACTTACCGATGTTGCTTCCCTCTCCCGTGGTTTTGATGTCGGAGCAGATGATTACATCAAAAAACCCTTTGATTTTGACGAACTTTCAGTTCGCATACATGCACTTCTTAGAAAATCATATCACACATATGCAAACGAGATAAAAGTTGATAATTTCCGTTTTGTGATAGAAAAAGATGAGCTTTATCATGGTGCAGACTTTGTACCTCTTTCTCCTTATGAGTTACAGATAACAAGGCTTTTGTTCCAGCACCTCAACAAAACACTGCTAAAAGAACACCTTTTAGATGCACTTAACTCAGGTAAAGAGATGAGTGAAGGATCACTTAGAGTTCACATAAACAAGCTTCGTAAAATTGGACTGCCAATTACAACTTTAAAAGGGGTAGGATACCGACTTGCATCATCATGAAAAACTGGCTTTTTTAAAGTTCTTTATAACTTACTTTGTGAGCGTAGCCGTTCTTATTTTGGCTGCTGGTTCTTTCTATTTTTCAGAGATAAGAAATCATTTCTTAAAAACGGAAGAGTTCTCGCTCATCGAATATGCCAGATATATTAAAATGGGAAACAGTTTAAATAATTTCAGTAGTGATTATCATCATGTTTTTATAAAGAGTGATAAACATATAGACATAAGAAACTTTACAGTAGATGAAAATGAATTTACAAAATTTCTTCCTATGAAAAATGAATTTTATTATCTGAAAGTTTTTAAATCAAAAAAGGATTTTACAGAAAATCTTTGGAGTCTGAAACAAAAAATTATAGCTATTCAGATACTCTTGCTTTTAATCTTTGCATACATTAGCTACAGGTTGGCAAACAATGCGCTTAAACCTCTTCAAGAGAGTATTTCAACTCTGGATAAATTTGCTAAAGATTTAATACATGACTTAAACACTCCCGTAACGGCAATAAAGTTAAACCTAAAACTGCTTGAAAAAATCCCAAGCATCAAAGAAAACAATGCATTTACCCGACTTAATAAAAGTGTGATTACCATCTCTGAACTCCATGAAAACTTAACTATACTCTTGCAAGAGGAAACATTTCAAATGCAGGTTATCAATGTCTTTGACCTAGTCGAAGATGTGGTGCAAATACAAAATACCATCTATCCAAATATAGATTTTAAAATTGAGAGTTCAAACTTTAAGGCCAAAATAAACCCACATGCAATGAAGCAGATACTCCAAAACATCATCTCAAATGCCTGTAAATACAACTCTCAAAATGGTTATGTGAAAATCTATGCAAAGGACAGTTCTCTTTATATACAAGACAGCGGAAAGGGGATAAAAGAGCCGGATAAGATTTTTGAACGCTCGTACAGTGCAGAGCACAGCAGCGGAATAGGTCTAGATATTGTTAAAAGATTATCCTATGCTATGAATATTGAAATTGACGTCAGTTCTTCTGAGAAAGGGAGTTGTTTTATACTAAAGTTTAATCGGGTTTAAATAGAAAAATTTAACGATTACTTAACATGAAATATGAAACAATATATAAAATATAAGGAGTCTAAAATGAAACGCTTAACATTAGTAAGTTTATTGATTAGTAGCGCGCTTATCGCAGGAATGGGTTACAATATGCCTTCATACAGTGATTTTGACACCGACAACAATGGGAAAATCACTCAAGCAGAGTTTGAAAATGCACAACAAAAACGGATGACAGAGCAAGCTGAAGCTGGAAAAATGATGCGTAATGCAGCAAATGCTCCAACTTTTAAAGATGCAGACACTAATAATGACGGTTCGATTGATGCATCCGAGTTTAAAAATCATCAACAAAAACAAAATGCTCAGATGGGTCAGAGAAATGGAATGGGTCAAGGTAAAAACAGGTAACTTTATATACAAATTTTAGAAAGGATTTCTTTTATGATTACAAATGAGCATGTAACTAAAGTTTATAAGATGGGTGAAGTTGATTTAACGGTCATAAAAGATTTAAACCTGAGCATCGGTCATGGCGAGTTTGTAGCCATAGTCGGACCTAGCGGAAGTGGTAAAAGCACAGTTCTTAATCTGCTTGGATGTTTAGATAAACCGACAGAGGGCAAAATAGTCATTGATGAAACAGATGTAACTCAGCTGGACACAACTGCATTGGCAAACTTCAGAGGGGAAAACATCGGTTTTATCTTTCAAAGTTTCAATCTTATCCCTGTTTTATCAGTTTATGAAAATATAGAATATCCCCTTATTATGATTCAAAACTTACCCCAAGAAGAGCGACATGAGCGGATTATGAAACTTCTTGATGATGTAGACATGCTAGACCAAAAAGATAAATTTCCAGACCAGCTCTCAGGCGGACAGCGTCAGCGTGTAGCCATCGCCAGAGCACTTGTTACAAATCCTAAAATTGTATTTGCAGATGAGCCTACGGCAAATCTCGATACAAAAACTTCAAACCAGATTATTACTCTCATGAGAAACATTCAGCAAGAGTTCAACACCACCTTTATTTTTGCTACACATGATGAAAAAATTGTGACAGAGGCTGATAGAATCATCACAATAGTGGACGGTGTGATTACTGATGATAAGAGGATTGCATCATGAAAAACATCATCAAAATATCATTCAGAAACCTGCTTAGAAGCGGCAGAAGAACCGTTCTTACTTCCAGTCTGATTACCATCGGTGTCATGTTTGTTTTAGTGTATGCAGCTCTTTCTGGGAGTTTTAAAGCATACATGGTTGGACAGATAACTGATTCCATGCTAGGACATATACAAATCCATAAAAAAGGTTATGTTGCTTCTATAGACAACTTACCCTTAGATAAAAATTTAAATAAAAAACAGATAGAAAAAATTACTGGTATTTTAGATGCAAATCCCTATATAGAAAGTTATACTTTTCGTCTAAAACTCGGAGCTATGTTTTCAAACTATGTATCATCAACCAGTGTCAGATTAAACGGGATAGACCCTAAAAGAGAAACTCAGACTCTACCTCTGTTTAGTTCCCGCATAGATGGAAGTGACGCTTCATCTTTACAAGAGGGGAGTATTTTAGTGCCTGAACTTCTTGCAAAAGGGATGGATATAAAGAAGGATGGCACCATTGTGCTGGTGGCTACAAACCAAAAAGGCTCAGTAAATGGACTCAATTTCAAAGTAGCTGGAACTGTTGAAACCGTCTCAGGTCCTGGTGGCCGTGATGGATATATACACATAAATGATGTTAAAAAACTACTTCGTTTCAAAGAGCTAGAAGTCAGTGAAGTGGTTATCCGTTTAAAAGACGTCTCACACTTGCAAAAAGCGATGAAAATGATGAAACCGTTAACGCTCTTTAAAAATCAAAAAGACAAACCAATGTTTGAAGTTCATACATGGGAACAGCTTAGCCCTTTTTACAACATAGTTAAAATGCTAAATATTATGGATATCTCTATCAAAATCATTCTGATTTCAATCGTTCTTATCTCAATTTTGAATGTTATGGTTATGAGTGTTTACGAGCGCATCAAAGAGATAGGAACAATTGCGGCTATGGGAACAACCCCAAGCACGATTACGAAATTATTTTTAACAGAGGGTTTGATGCTGGGTATATTTGGAACAATTATTGGAAGTATTCTCTCTTATGCGGTTGTGTTTATTATAAATATGATTGGGATTACTTTCTCTTTTGGTCGTCAGAGCGGGCTTACTCTAAATCCGGTTTTAAATATCAATGAAGTTTTGATTGTCAGTGTTATTGTTATTATTATCTCACTTATCGCTTCCATCTCACCGGCTAGAAAAGCGGCAAAACTAAATCCTGTTGATGCACTAAGACAAAACTAGGAGTTTAAGATGAAAATATTTTTTTTATTGACACTAAGTTTAATTCTTAGTGCAGGCAATATACTTGAAGATATAGACCGAAAACTTACACCCGTTTCGGCACAGATGTATAAAAAACTCATCAACATCGAACCGGACGGCTCTAAAAAAGAGTTTTTACTCTTTCAAGCTAAAAAAGACAAAGATAAAATGGTTTCACTGTTTTTAGAGCCAGACAGTGAAAAAGGGAGAGCTACTCTTCGTTTAGGAGACAACATGTGGCTTTACATCCCAAATGTAGGGAGACCTATTCGCATCACATCCATGCAGTCAGTCGTAGGTGGTGTTTTTAACAATGCCGACATCATGAGACTTGATTTTAGCACTGAGTATGATGTAGTTAAAACTGAAGATAAAAAAGATTTTTTACTGCTAGAATTAAAAGCAAAAAACGATACTGTTTCTTATGATAAATTGATTATGCAGGTAGACAAAAAAACTATAACTCCCATGCAGATAGAATGCTATACATCTACACAAATGCTAATAAAAACACTTTATTATAAAAAATCAAAAGATTTTGGAGACGGCATAGTCCGTCCCTCAGTTGTAGAAACAGAATCACCCATGTATAAAGGTTTTAAATCTATAATGATTTATGGAAAGATTACACCTAAAGAGTTTGCAAACGAGGCTTTTACTCTTGATAATTTAGAAAAAGCGTCTGACCTTAGAAGATAACTCTTCACATGTTCAAACTCTTTCTTATCCTCAGCCTTGTTATTCCGAGTATTTATGCAGATGAATATGATTTTGATATGGAATCCATAGAACAAGAGGCGTATGAATACAATGGATATTTACGCGTAGAAGATAAAGCTCAACGGCTCAATAACGATGCGGAGGATTTTCAAAATTATCTTCACTTGGAAGGCTTGTTTAATTTTTCATATAAACATGAAATACTAAGATTTAAAACTTCCGTAATGGCAACTTATGATTACATAGAAGATAAAACCAAAGAGAGTGATTTAGCGATTAACGAGCTTTATCTTGAAGCTAAACTTACACAAAACCACTCATTTTTGCTGGGAAAAGAGTCTCTTGCATGGGGAAAAGGTTATTTTTTCAATCCTGTAGCTTTTTTTGACAGACCAAAAGACCCAACCCAGCCGACACAGGCAAGAGAAGGTTTTATAGTGGCTAAATATAACTACAACAAAAGCTTCAAGGGCGATTTAAAAAATCTGAGTTTTGATTTTGTTTATCTTCCCTCAACCGATACAATGAATCCAGACTACTATAAACTTACTACAAAAGAGAATAACGCAAACAACATTGCTATGCGTTTATATCTACTTTTGTACGATACTGACATAGATATAATCTATAACTACTCCGACGAAGCATCCGATAAAATAGGTATAGATTTTTCAAAAAACATTCAAACAAACTTTGAAGTTCATGGAGAATATTCAAAAGAAATACATGCAGGATACTCATACCTTTTAGGGCTTCGTTACCTGAGTGACTTTGAACTCACAATAATTAGCGAGTATCTATTTCAATCAGAGGGTTTGACTGAAGAAGAGATTAAAAATTCAACCTCATCACTTCCTTTTATTGCCAAGGATTATGAGATAACACTTATTACACAAAAAGAGCCCTTTGACTTCCTTTACTCCAGTGTTTACTATAAAAATATGATGAACCTGCAAGACTACTCACAGCAAAATAAATTAGGCGCTACATACAGTTTCAAAAATAACATAGATATTGATTTATCATATAATCTAAACAGTGGAACAACTTTCAGTGAGTTCGGTAAAAAACAGGTCAAAGAGTTTTTATGGCTGCGGCTTACTTGGAATTTTTGACTTTATAGTTCCCCATCTTAACGATGAACTAACATTGTAATGTAATAATTTCATATTGTATAACAACAGCTTGAGTATCCAAACAATTAGGAATCATACATGAAAAAAATGACTTTATTTATCTCTATGATGATTAGTGCCCTAAATGCACAACAGTTAAATTTAGATGAGTGTATTAATAAGGCACTAAAAACTCATCCTGATATTCAAAGATTTGTATTACAAGCTGAGTCGGGCAAAATCGGTGTAGATGTTGCCCGTGCTGATTATCTTCCTCAAATCCAACTCAATGCTGAATATGACCCTACTAAAACATATGCATTACCGGCTAATGGAGTTTTTAAGACCATAGATAGCGACGGCTGGCAGGTTGGAGCTACTTTAAACCAAAAGATTTGGGATTTTTCAAAAACTACTTCAAATATAAAAGCCGAGCAGCTCCAAGAGGAGGTTTCAAGATTTACTCTTGAAGATGCCAAGGCACTTTTAGCTTACAAAGTCAAACTGCAGTATGAACTTATGGTTCTCCAAAAAAAGGCTATAAAAGTAAGAGAAAAAGATTTACATGCAAAAGAAGAACTTCACAAACAAGCCGAAGGGCTTGTAAAACTTGGGATGAAAACAAATGCGGATGCTACCCGTTTTTTATCATCTGTATATATTGCAAAAGACAATCTTGCTGTTGCACAGGCAAGTTTTGCCAAAGCTAAAACTATTTTGTCTTTATATATCAATGAGCCTATAGATACAGATGCCCAGCTTCAAGACACTCTCTCAGAAAATAACTGGCACGAAGAAAATGAGCAGAGTGTATTACAAAATTCACATGTGCTCAATAGCCTCAAAAAAAACATGAGTAAAAGTGAACTTAGCTATAAGTCTGTAAAAGCTTCCCATTACGGCTCAGTAGATGCCATGGCTTCTTACATACATCAAGACACTTTAAATGAATATGATTCCACTTTAGTAGGAATAACACTTAATGTTCCCCTCTATAGCGGTGGTCGAACTTCTGCCTTGGTGCAGCAGGCTGTTATAAATAAACAGAGTGCTGAGCTTGAATACAACTCAAAAGAATTGCTGCTTAAAGAGGAATTTGAAAGTTTGTTGATTGATTTGAATCGATACAAACAGACTATACAAGCTAAAAAGTCTCAGCTTCAAGCCGCTAATCAAACAAAAATATTATTGGATGCCCGATATAAAGAAGGTCTTTCAACTTACATAGAAGTATTGGATGCCACTGCACTTGCTCTGGATGCAGAACTTGGGCTGCTTCAGGCACAATACGAAAAAAGCAGCACAATCCATAGACTGGAATATTTACAAGGAAAAATCATATGAATAACTTTATAAAATATAGTATAGCCATCCTAGTTATAGCTCTATTAGCTGGAATTTTTTACATCAAAGTTTATATTCCAAAGACTACATTTACAACCATACAACCTACTCTTGGCGAACTACATGTGAGTGTAAGAGGGATTGGAAATGTCAGCGCTTTAAACATCTACTCCATCACTGCTCAAACTGGCGGAAAAATATTGGAGATTTTGACAGATGATGGAAAGTGGGTTAAAAAAGATGATTTGCTTGTTGTCATGGATGGAGTTGATTTACCGCAACAACTCGAAGTGGCAAAAGCAAACTTCAGAAAATCACAGTTTGAAGAGATGGCACTACAAAGTGAGTTAAATAATCAAAAAGCTCAAAAAGCACTGCTGCAAATTACCTATAATCGCTATGAAAGACTGAAAGAACAAGGTTTCGCATCTGCGTCTGAATATGACAAAGCAAATGCAGAATTAAAGAGTATAGATGCGAGCATAAAAGCTACTGTTTCACGCATCGACTCAGCAAAAGCTGCCGTAGTTGTTGCTTCAAAAAACATAGATGCCTTACATGTAAAGATAGATAGACTCAAAGTTTATGCACCGGTTGATGGGTATGTCATATCAAAAGAGGCAGAGGTAGCACAGAATGTTCTTCCCTCAACTGCGATTTTAAAAATTGTTGATCCTACAACATTGTGGGTACAGGCAAAAATAGATGAGCGCATCAGTGCACAAATAGAGCTAAATCAAAAAGCAACCATAACTCTTCGCTCACAACCGGACAAAATATATGAAGGTGTCGTGAAAAGAATTGGTGCCATGAGCGATAATGTAACCCTAGAGAGAGAAATATATATAGCATTTGAGCATATTCCAGAACCTTTTTACATCAATGAACAGGCAGAGGTAAATATCGATGTTAAAACATATACCAATATTATAAAAGTTCCCCTAAAAGTTATAGTAGAAAAAAATGGGAAAATTGGAATGTGGATAGCAAAGGACAATCATGCTCATTTTCTTAACATAGAAAAGATTGCGCAGAATAACAGTGAAATCGCCATCTCAAATGTAGATGAGAATACTCAGATCATAGTTCCGGACACTGCCAAAAAACCACTCTCTGAGAATATGAAAATAAATTTATGATAAATTTAGCCAAAGAGGATATCAAACACACCTTAGGAAAATTCATAGTAACTGCTATGGGTGTTGGTATGTTGCTTGGGATTGTATTTATCATGATGGGAGTGTATCGAGGCATGATAGTTGATGCTGAGGTATTGCTTAATGATTTGAATGTTGATTTATGGATAGTTCAAGAGAACACTTTAGGGCCGTTTGCGGAATCATCGAGAGTGCATGAAGATTTGAAATATACTTTAAAATCGATTCAAGGGATAGACAAAAGCGAAGCTATCACATTTCAGAATATTCAACTTCCCTTTGAGAATAAAAAAATAAGTGTTACGGCAGTCGGGTTTGATATATACGGAGAGATTAACCCTATAAATCCGGCAAGACTGACTCAGGGAAGGATATTAAAAACCGACCATTATGAAATAGTTGTAACGGATAAAACAGGTTTTAAGCTTCAAGATAAGATACCGCTTGGACGAAATATTTACACTGTTGTGGGGATTACTCATGGTACCGTCTCTTCCGGGGGCGATTCACTTGTATATGTTAGTTTAAAAGATGCTCAAGAACTGCAGTTTTTATATTCAAACAAAGAGATACAAAATGATAGAGCAAGAGGCATAATAAATAAAGATGCCCACATGGTAAATGCCATCGTCGCTGTCACGAAAGTAGGATACAGCGTTGATAATTTGGCTAAAGATATAAGAAAATGGCAACATAAAAGTGTTTACACAAGAGCAGAGCAAAAAACAGTTTTGACAAAAAATGTTGTAGAAAAAGCTTCCAAACAGATAGGCATGTTTACAGCTATTTTAATAGGTGTTTCAACCATCATCATAGCTCTTATCATCTACACAATGACGCTTGAAAAAATGAAAGAAATTTCTATCATGAAACTTATAGGACTGCCAAACAGCATGATAATCAAGATGATTGTCGAGGAAACTTTGCTTCTTGGTGTTTTAGCTTTTGTATTTGGGAATATTTTTTCACATCTTATTTATGAAAAATTTCCAAAAAGAGTTGTTTTAGAAATTCCGGATGCTTGGATGCTTTTTGGAGTGGTTGTTATAGCTTCGATTTTAGCTTCATTTATCGGTGTAAAAAAAGTTATAAATGCAGACCCAACTGCAGCGATAGGCGGCTAAAATGAATAATCAAGCAATAAAAGCAGAAAATCTTTCTAAGCACTTTGGAAAAGATGATAATTTCGTAGATGTTATACAAAATGCTTCTTTTTCCATAAACAAAGGTGAACTTGTAGCTCTTGTAGCGCCAAGCGGTGCCGGAAAAACAACACTTCTTTTGATGATAGGCTGTGTTGAAGACCCAAGTTCAGGCAGAATATGGCTAGGGGATGAAGAAGTTTATAACAACAAGTGGCTTACAAAAGAGACAAGAAAGATAAGAAGAGAAAAAATTGGATTTATATTTCAGGCACACTACCTTATCCCGTTTTTAAATATCATCGATAATTTGACGCTGCTTCCACAAGCAAACGGCATAAGTGATAAAGAGGCAAAGGCAAAAGCAAAAGAGTTACTCAAATATTTTGACATAGCCGATAAAGAAAAAGCAATGCCCTCCCAACTCTCAGGCGGACAAAACCAAAGAGTTGCAATTGCCCGAGCTTTAATGAATAATCCTGAGATTGTTTTAGCAGATGAACCAACGGCAGCACTCGACATGCAACGCTCAGTTGATGTAATCAAGATGCTCAAAAAAATAGCATTGGAGCAAAATGTAGCCATAGTGATGGTAACCCATGATGACAGGATGCTTCCTTATTGCGATAGAATCATGAAAATAGAAAATAAAACTATAGTTTTTGAGGTTAAATAATAGGATTTATATCTATAATAGAGTCCTGCATCTTCTAAATCATACATGTAATTTATTCTTTTGCTTGTCTCTTGGATTAGAGAAAATGCCACTGAGCTATCATGTATATTTACACCTGAGTATTTGTAGATTTTTGGTTTACACTTGATAATTTTTTTAAGTTGTATGTTGTTTTTGGTAGTCTCCTAGTGGCTTATTATAATCAAAAAAATCCACCCTGTCTGTGACTAAAGTAGCACAAGGAAAATATTAATTTTTCTTATATTTTAAAAAATTTTATAGTCATCTTTTTTTACCTTAAAATATGTTTCATTTCGTAACATCATCTGTATTTTTTTATATATTTTTTTCTTGTTTTACTCAAAAAATCTATAAAAATATTAGACTAAATAACCTTCAAAAAAGAGATAGAAAAAATATAATTAAAATTTTGAAATTTATTTCTTCTATCCTAAATTAACTTGAAGAAAAAGAAAGGAAAAACATGAAAAAAATGATTCTTGGACTTGCACTGTTAGTATCAGCTTCAGTGTTGTCAGCAAATGTAGATGGTGAGCCTAAGCTTACAACTGAAGAAGCTCAAACAAAAATGAAAGCTTCTATGTCACTTTTAGATAATGAGTTAAAACAAAGAATTGGTAAACTCTCTGATTCTACTAAGGGAACTCTTGTTCAAATCTATAGACATCATGACCGTCATTCAATGCAGTCTACTTTACGTCAGGTTATGCAAGAAGTTGGTCAAGAATATGAGACTATGGTAAGTGCTGTTTTCATGGATAACGCTGAAATGGCTGCTGACGCTGCTCGTCGTATTGCTAATCACAGAATCCCTCGTGGTGGTTTAATCTCTTACTTGGAACTTGATCAAATCAACGATGAACTTCTTGGTGGTCTTGACAGTATGAATACTGCTGTTGAAGGTAATGCTATGAAATTCGCTCAAGCTGCAGATAGAGGCGATATGGCAGAAGCTGCTTCTCTATTAAGCCCTATCGCTAATGGTTGTGTTTCTTGTCATGTTATCTTTAGAGGTAAGCCTGGTACTAATTCTCATATTAAATAAACACTACTAAGTGAATATAAGCAAATAACAGACTTGTATAGAGGTTCTTATCTTTTAAAATAGACTTTAAGTTTAAAAGATAATTCCTAAGAAAAAATCGTTATCTTGCTTATCTTTTTGTATGTATTTTTTTTTAAAATTTGCTAAAAGGGAAAAAATGAAAAACAAAATTTTACTAACGAGCGTAGTAGCTTCAATACTAGCTACAACAGCTTTTGCAACAAACGGTTCTGAACTTATAGGATATGGAGCTAAGTCTCGTGGTATGGGTGGTCTTGGTATCGCTACATTTACAGGTACAGATGCTATTTTAAAGAATCCAGCTATTTTAACATATAACACTGGAAATCAACTCAACATTGGAAACTCTGTAATGTTTTCTATGCCAGAACAGACACGAGCTAATGGCACATCATATGATTACAGTACAATAGGATATACTCTCCCTAATATAGGATATATTCATAATTTAAACGATAATTTGGTTGTGGGTATTGATTTAGCAGCGACAGGAGGGGGAGCAATAGATTATGATACTGATGCAGCACTTGGGCCTTTATCGGGACTCTCTAAAAAAATGGGAATCATTGATATTGCACCAGCGATTGCATATAAGTATAATAATTTTAGTATAGGTTTGTCACTAATCTATACTATGGTGATAATCGATATAGAAAATGATGCTGCTAGTTCTGATTATGACATCAGTACTGATACAGGTTTTTTACTTGGTGTATCTTATCAACTTGATCAACTTACACTTGCTTTTTCTTATAAATCAGAAAGAGATTATGATACAACAGATGCAACCTTTGGACAAAAAAAAGGCACAATGCCTTCACATCGTGGTTTTGGTATAGGATATACTACAAAAGGAACACATGTAGGACTTGAAGTACAAAATATTGGCTGGGATAGTTCAAGTAATGGAGAATATTCAAACCAAGTTACTATTGCCTTTGGTGCTTCTCAGGAAGTTAATGAAGAGCTAACTCTAAGAGCGGGACTAAACTATGCAGATAACAGTCCTGTTCCAGACAACATAGTAGATACAACTCTATCGACACAGCCATTCCATGTTACAACACATATAACAACAGGTTTTAGTTATAACATAACTAAAGATATAGCACTTGATGCTGCAGCTACTTACGCATTACCGGCAACAAGAACCAGTGATACCTCAGGTACATCTTATGAAACATCTCAAATGGTGTTAAGTCTTGGCGCAACAATTAAATTTTAATCTAATAAAAGCTTGATACTCCCTCTATAGAGTACAAGTTTTTTTTGTTTTTCAAGTTCTTTCAATGTACGTGAAATAACAGCTCTAGGGCTTCCTAAATGAGATGACAATTCTTCATGTGTTATAAAGATAAGATTAGTTGCCTGTTTTAGTAAGTACTGCATAAGTCGTTCATCAAGACGCTTAAATTTAATATCTTCTATGAGATAGGCTAAATCTTGCATACGCAGAGTATAGAGTGAAAAAATGTATTCTAAATAATAAGGGCTCATTTGAATCAATTTTTTAACATCATTTTTAGCAAGCATATAACCCTCTATATCTTCTAGTGCAACCGCTGTTCCTGTTGCCTCACTTGAAGAAAGTAATGAAGCAGTATTTACAATACATTGCTCACCAGGGGTTAGCACATACAAGGTAATCTCTTCAGCATCTAAAGTTTGCAAATAAAGTTTCACCTTCCCTTTAATAAGAAAAAGCACACTATCACAAAAATCACCCTGCATAAATAAAATTTGTTTCTTTGGAAGTTTTACAAAGCGACTACGCTCTTTTAAAAATGAAACTGCTTCATCTTCGAGCGTATCACAAAAAGGGAAGATTGATAAATCCATATACTACTCTCTTGACTAGATTTGTACTAGATTGTAGCATATTGGATAAACATTAAAAATTAATTTTCTACTTTACATGAACTAATTTTTAACAATGAGTAAAGTGGACACTTTGCAGTTAAAGCTATAAAAAGCATCATTACACCCATTGCACCTAAAACCCATACTAATATATCCTCTACAAAAAAGATAGATGCAACTAAAGCAACTACCCCTACTATGGCACGTAATATCCTATCTATTTTTCCTACATTATCACACATTTCATACTCCTTTGGTTTGTTAGAAATTTTAGACATTATAATCAAAAAAATCCACCCTGTCTGTGACTAAAGTAGCACAAGGAAAATATTAATTTTTCTTATATTTTAAAAAATTTTATAGTCATCTTTTTTTACCTTAAAATATGTTTCATTTCGTAACATCATCTGTATTTTTTTATATATTTTTTTCTTGTTTTACTCAAAAAATCTATAAAAATATTAGACTAAATAACCTTCAAAAAAGAGATAGAAAAAATATAATTAAAATTTTGAAATTTATTTCTTCTATCCTAAATTAACTTGAAGAAAAAGAAAGGAAAAACATGAAAAAAATGATTCTTGGACTTGCACTGTTAGTATCAGCTTCAGTGTTGTCAGCAAATGTAGATGGTGAGCCTAAGCTTACAACTGAAGAAGCTCAAACAAAAATGAAAGCTTCTATGTCACTTTTAGATAATGAGTTAAAACAAAGAATTGGTAAACTCTCTGATTCTACTAAGGGAACTCTTGTTCAAATCTATAGACATCATGACCGTCATTCAATGCAGTCTACTTTACGTCAGGTTATGCAAGAAGTTGGTCAAGAATATGAGACTATGGTAAGTGCTGTTTTCATGGATAACGCTGAAATGGCTGCTGACGCTGCTCGTCGTATTGCTAATCACAGAATCCCTCGTGGTGGTTTAATCTCTTACTTGGAACTTGATCAAATCAACGATGAACTTCTTGGTGGTCTTGACAGTATGAATACTGCTGTTGAAGGTAATGCTATGAAATTCGCTCAAGCTGCAGATAGAGGCGATATGGCAGAAGCTGCTTCTCTATTAAGCCCTATCGCTAATGGTTGTGTTTCTTGTCATGTTATCTTTAGAGGTAAGCCTGGTACTAATTCTCATATTAAATAAACACTACTAAGTGAATATAAGCAAATAACAGACTTGTATAGAGGTTCTTATCTTTTAAAATAGACTTTAAGTTTAAAAGATAATTCCTAAGAAAAAATCGTTATCTTGCTTATCTTTTTGTATGTATTTTTTTTTAAAATTTGCTAAAAGGGAAAAAATGAAAAACAAAATTTTACTAACGAGCGTAGTAGCAGCTACTTACGCATTACCGGCAACAAGAACCAGTGATGCATCAGGTAGATCTTATAAAATATCTCAAGTGGTGTTAAGTCTTGGTGCAACAATTAAATTTTAATCTAATAAAAGTTAAAAGAATGAATTGAAGATGGATTTTCAGCTGAACAGATAAGTGGCAGGATGAGTTTAACATGAAAGTGTGATAGAATCTGTAAAAGTTCATTTTCATCCTGTCATAATGACGGCATTTGGAACAATTGCTGGTATGATTCCAATAGCATTAGAACAAGCTGTAGAATTGGAAAGACTCAGTCCATTAGCTGATGTTGCAATTGGTGGACTTTTAGTTGGTACACTTTTAACACTTATCTATGTGCCGATGTTTGCTTATAGTTTTGATAAAAATAAAGGTTAAGAGAAAATGAAAATGAAAGAATTTTTTGCATATGGTGAAAAAGTGGATGGTTACGATGTCAGAGTTGTCAATGAGAGAGAGGCAAGAGCTGGAGCTGGGTTGCTTTTTGCTTTTGGTCTCATAGGTTTATTAAATAGTATAACCCTAGGTCATGTAATATTCACAAAATATTTCATCACTTTTTTTACACTTGATTTTTTAATCAGAGTTATAAATCCAAGCTTTTCGCCCAGTCTGTTAATCGGGCGATTTTTTGTACAGAATCAGACACCTGAATATGTCGGAGCAACCCAGAAACGCTTTGCATGGGGTATTGGTTTGCTTCTGGCGATACCTATGTTTTATACACTTGTAATAGATTTTCAACCAACCCCTGTTAATGTTTTTATATGTGTATTATGTTTATTGTTACTCATAGCTGAATCTGCATTTTCAATCTGCGCAGGATGTAAATTATTCAATCTTATCTACAAAGAAAAGGCTACAAATTGCCCAGGCGGAGCTTGTGAAATTAGACAAAAAGATAAAATTCAAACATTTAATACAGCTCAAAAAATTATTGCTATTACATTTTCTATTGTAATTGTTTATGGCATTTACACATTTATAACAAAAGTTGAAAGCAAAACATTTTTAGCGAAAAAAATAACTGAAATGATGATGTCAGATGCTGAGTTAGAAGCACTTAAAGAGAAAAAAATGCAAGAGGAATTTGATGCTTTTGAAGAAGAAGATTTTTAGTTATTTGTGCTCTACTACTTAAAGATATAAACTGATGTTAGAAATATTTTTAATTATTTTAATGCTCATTCTAATCTCAAAGTTTATAGAAGACAGCACTAGAATGCCCTTTGTTCTTGTTGTGATTATTTTATCATACACGGCAAACCACTTTTTTGATTTGTCTATACTCGGGGAAAACTTTGAGAGTATCATGTACCTGATGCTTCCTATAATCCTGATACCCGATGTTTTAGGGCTGTCAAGAAGTGAGATACAAGAAAACTTTTCAAACATATTTTATTTAGCAGTTACTGCTGTTATTATCTCAATCATTTTAGCGGTCGGCATCACCTATCTTATAGATGACAAATACAATTTTTCCATCTTTCATCTGCTTATACTTTTCACTCCCTTAATGGCTACGGATGTTGTCTCCGTGGGTGCGATTTTCTCTAAATTTAAACTGCCGGAACAACTGAAACTTTTTGCTGAGGGTGAGAGTTTATTTAACGACATTACAGCCATGCTTATCTTCTTTTTCATCGCTATACCCATGTTAAACGGTGAAAATCTCTCTATCTCCTCACTCTCAGGCATAGTTGCCTACACCGTTGTTTTATCCATTGTCATTGGTGTTATTGTAGGGCTGGCAGGTTATTACAGTTTTAAAATATCAAAAGACAGTTTCGAGGAGTTTATCTCTATCTATGTTATGGGAAGTTTAGCCTTTTTAATATCAGATAAGATTCATCTCTCCGGAATTTTGTCTGTTGTAGTTTCTGTTTTATTTTTCAAATATCTCTTTGACAAAGAGGGACATTATAAAACTATAAAATTTGTTACCGTTTTAAAACACTTTAATACACAAAGCAGTAGTGAGATCTCTTTTCGCGCCTATAAAAAAGAAGCCCATTATTTAGGACTTTTTGCGAATGCCGTCATCTTTATATCTATTGCAAATGTTATAAACCTTGAGCTTTTATGGAATTATAAACTAGAGATTTTATATGCATTTTTATTAACAACAATCATCCGTTATTTTGTAATTCTGATTTTTATAAAATACAGAAAACTGTCTTTGAGATGGAGTAATATTTTAACACTTTCAGGAATGAAAGGTGGGCTGGCACTTATTATGATAGTTTCTTTGAGCGATCAATTTGCCTATAAAGAGATGTTTATCGCTATCGTTTTAGGTGTTGTAATTTTATCTATTTTCGTTTATACACTTCTATTGATGGCTTATCTATTGTTTGAAAAAGAGAATATGCTTATGGATAATGCCATAGAACATAAAATAAATTTCAAAGACATGAAAGAGCTAATGGAAAAAGAGCAGAATACAGGCGCTTATAACGAGGTTGTGTTTGATGACTTTATTGACAAAGAGATTGTAGGAGCCCAGAGATATAATTATCAGTTTTCACTTGTTGCTTTTAATACTGATACTGAATCTTTGCACATCATAAACAAAAAACTTATAAGACAGAGTGATCATTTTGGTAAAATAGACGAAGACATGTATGCAGTTCTGCTGAGTCATTGCAGCATAAATGATGCACTAGTATTTATAAATAAGCTCAAACCCTATATGCATCATGAGCATATTGCCGTAGCAGAATACATGCCTGGCGATTCCAAAGAAATAGTTTTAGAAAAACTGCAAAAAGCCTTAAAAGATAAAAAAGAGGTAGATATTGAAATATAAAATTAGGGGTTTAACCCTCTTAAAATCCTTTATCGGGGTTTTATAATTAAGTAGTATAATACAAAAATTTTATAAAGTGGATTACAATAGATATGATTAATTACAATACTCTAAAACCTTTGCTTTTTAAGCTGGAACCTGAAAATGCTCATCACCTCGCAGCATGTGTGTTAAGCCTTCCAAACATCTGCCAGATACCGTTTAACTCATTTCTAAAATCCCATTTTATTGGCGATGAGATATTGACTCAAGAACTTTTTGGCCGTACATTTTATAACCCTGTCGGTCTCGGCGCGGGATTTGATAAAAATGCAACTATGATACGGGGGATACAAATTTTAGGATTTGGTTTTACTGAGATAGGAACAGTTACTCCAAGAGCACAGCCTGGAAATCCAAAGCCTAGAATGTTTCGACATGTAGAAGAAGAAAGTATTCAAAATGCTATGGGTTTTAACAATGATGGAGCCTATAAAGTTTTAAAGAGAGTTAAAACGAGATATCCATTCACAACTCCTATCGGCATCAACATCGGTAAAAATAAAATTACGACAGACAAAGAAGCTATAAATGACTATATCTCTCTTATAAAATCTTTTAAAGGGCTTGGGGATTATTTCGTTATAAATATCTCTTCGCCAAATACTCCGGGTCTCAGGGACTTACAGAACGAAGAGTTTATAACAACACTTTTTGCAGAAGCCAAAGCTTTAACCGATAAGCCGATTTTACTCAAGATTGCACCGGACATGACGCCGGAGGATGCTGTTGCACTTGCAAAAATGGCTGTAGAAAAAGGTGCTGATGGGATTATCGCTACGAACACAACTATAGATTATTCGCTTGTTAAACATCCAAAAAGTATTGGCGGACTCAGCGGTGCGGTTTTAAAACAAAAAAGTTTTGAAATATTTGAAGCAATCGCAAAAGAGCTTTATGGAAAAACAACACTTATCTCTGTTGGAGGAATCGACTCTGCAGAGGAAGCTTACAAACGCATCAAAGCTGGAGCATCTTTAGTTCAGATTTACAGCGGCCTTATCTTCCATGGACCTGACATGATTATGAACATAAACAAAGGTCTCATACAACTTTTAAAAGCGGACGGTTATACAAATATCACTGAAGCAATAGGCGCGGATAGAAAATGAAACTTATCTTAGTACTTACACTTATTTTAGGAACACTCATGGCATCATCATTACCAAAATACGAAACACAGACACTTGAAAACGGATTGCAGATAGTTGTAATCCCGATGCAAAACAACACAAATGTAATAAGTACAGATATTTTTTACAAAGTTGGAAGCAGAAATGAAATCATGGGTAAAACCGGAATCGCCCATATGTTAGAACATATGAACTTCAAATCGACAAAAAACCTAAAAGCCGGCGAGTTTGACAAAGAGGTGAAAAGTGTTGGTGGAGTCAACAATGCCTCAACCAGCTTTGATTACACCCATTATTTCATAAAATCAAGTACCGACAACTTAGATAAATCTTTAAATCTTTTTGCGGAGCTTATGCAAAATCTCAACCTAAAAGATGCAGAATTTCAGCCTGAACGTGATGTTGTAGCTGAAGAGAGACGCTGGAGAACAGAAAATTCTCCTATGGGTTATCTGTACTTTCAACTCTTTAACAATGCTTATGTATACCATCCATACCATTGGACTCCAATAGGATTTATGAACGATATAAAGACTTGGACGATAAAAGATATAAAAGATTTTCACAAGACTTATTATCAGCCAAGCAATGCGATTTTAATGGTGAGTGGAGACATCGACCCGAAAGAAGTATTTAAAAAAGCTAAAAAAGAATTTGGAGAGATAAAAAACAAAGCTAAAATACCTGAGTTCAAATTTGTAGAACCTGAACAAAATGGGGCAAAAAGGGTTATTGTCCATAAAGAGAGTGAAGTTGAGATGTTAGCTATCACTTTTCATATCCCTGATTTTAAAGACCCAGACCAAATCGTTTTAAGCGTAATTTCCGAGATTTTATACTCAGGAAAAAGCTCAAGACTGTACAAAGAACTTGTTGATAAAAAACGACTGGTAAATACAGTATATGCTTACAACATGGAAAACACAAACCCGGGACTTTTCATATTTCTAGCTGTATGTAATCATGGCATAAAAGCCGAAGATGTTGAAAAAGAAATTGTAGAGCAGATAGAGTTGATGAAAAATACACAAGTGACAGCAGAGGAACTTGAAAAAGTAAAAATAAACACAAAATCTGACTTTATCTATTCACTTGAGAGTTCAACATCAGTTGCCAATCTTTATGGAAGCTATCTTGTTCGCGGAGACATCACTCCCCTTCTAAATTATGAAGACAATGTAAATAAAGTAACTGCAAAAAAAGTTCAAGAAGTGGCAAAAAAATATTTCAACTTTGACAAATCTACTACTGTAATTTTGAAAAAAAATGAGAGCTCAGCAAAAGAAAAATAAATCCTGTAACTACGAAAAAGCCTTGGCAACATACAAATATGTCGCTAAGGCTAGATAATCATAATTTAACCTCCTTTTATATCACCCTCCTACATGTAGCCATCCTAATTGTAAAGAAATTGTAAACCCTCAGTCAAAGCAATCTTGACAATCTTCCTTTATACTTTTGCTATCTAAAAGGAGCTGAAACCATGAAAAAAATATTACTCGCTTCATTAATTGCCATATCATTTATTCAAGCCAAAGAGCTAAATCCTTCAATGCAGGGTTTTATGAATGACTTGAGCGTAGAAGCAAAAAAACAAAATCCAAATATTCAGGGATTTGATTACGCCAGAGGCGAAGTCATTTTTACTACCAAACAGATTGGTAAAAAAGGAAACCCAATTTCTTGCGTTTCATGTCATACAAATGATTTATCGCAAAACGGACTCAATGAACATACAAATAAAGTTATTGAACCACTCTCTCCGTTCGCAAATCCAAAGAGATTTACTGATGTTAAAGAGGTGAAAAAATGGCTTCGAAGAAACTTTAAAGATGTTTACAACAGAGAAGGTACGGCGTTAGAACAAGGTGATGTAATCACTTATATTATAAATAAGAAATAAAGGATAAAAAATGAAAAAAACAATCTTAACATCATTATTGATAGCAGGAAGTTTAGTAGCAGGCAGTTTAACTGCTAATAAAAGAGGAGTTGCACCCGTGAGTGACAGTTTTTATATGAAGGAGTGTGCAAGTTGCCACTTCGCTTATCAGCCTGGGTTGCTTCCAAGCAGATCATGGGAAAAATTGATGGGAAATCTAAGTAACCACTTTAGCACAGATGCATCATTGGAGCCGGCAGATAACAAAATAATCCTCAATTATTTGATTAAGAATTCAGCTGAGAACTCTACAGATTACAAAAGAAGCAAGAAAATTAATGACTCCATTCCAAAGAATGAAACTCCAATATCTCTTACAGAGACAAAATACTTTATAAAAGAACATAGAGGGATTCCATCAAGGCTTATAGAACAAAAGGAAGTTAAGTCTTTAGCAAACTGCATGGCATGCCACACAACTGCAGACACAGGTTCATACAGTGAGAGAGCTATAAAAATTCCAAATTATGGAAAATGGGAGGATTAATCAGATGACTAAGAATTATGTTTGGAGTCTTTTTACAAGGCTCTTTCACATTCTACTTGTTCTGAGTGTTGCAGCCGCATTTTTGCTTGCAGAATTTGAGAATTTACTCACTCTACATGTAGCAGTCGGATACACTATAGGGCTGCTCTTTGTATATAGAATCATGTGGGGTTTTATGGATGTCAGATACTCTAAATTTAAAGATTTCAATTTTAATCTTCTTGATTTAAAAGAGTATATGCTCAATATATTTGCAAATAAAAAAGAATATGTCGGGCATAATCCGGCATCAAGCTGGGCGATTGTCGCTATGATAATCTTAGGCTTAGGTTCAGTTTTTACCGGGGTCGTTGTTTATGGAACACAAGAGGGAATGGGTATTTTATCTTTTTTAAATTTTTCTGTATTTAAAAAAATGGATCTATTTAAAGACATCCATGAGCTTTTTACAAATGCTTTTATGGCTGTCATATTTGTACATATTTCAGGTGTTCTCCTTGATAGAGTTTTGCACAAGTCAAAAGCGGTAGAGTCTATGATACATGGATACAAAGATTCAGAAGCACAAAGTTTAAAACTTACACTCTTGCAAAAAATATTTGGCTTTCTATGGATATCTTCATCTCTCTTTTTGTTTATCTATCTTTTAAGTAATCCATCGAATATGTTGGTAGCGGATGCAAACATAGCAGTTGATTATAAAAAAGAGCATCCGCAATTTTACAATGAGTGCAAAAGCTGTCATACCTTGTACCCTCCATATCTGTTGCCAAAACAGTCTTGGGCAAAAATGATGGATAATTTAGAAAATCATTTTGGAGATGATGCTTCACTTGATGAACAGGACAGACTTTCAATAAGAGATTATTTGCTTAAAAACAGTGCTGAGAGTTCTACAAAAGAGTCCGCATTCATGATTTTAAAAAGCATAAAAGCTGAAGACACGATAGCCATAACAAAAACACCTTATTGGGAAAAAAGACATGAGACAATAGATAAAACTATTTTTGCAAGCAAAAAAGTAGCCGCAAAGTCAAACTGTAAAGCTTGTCACAATAACATTGAACAAGGTTTATTGAATGATAAAGATATTAAAATACCAGAGCTGTCAAAAGGATAAAAACTATGAGGTTTATAATTGTATTATTTTTGATGACTGGTTTATTCGCTGATGATTACGGACATCATAATGAGCGTCATATAAACAAGGAATTATCTCATCTTGACCTGTCAAAAACACAGAATATCGAAGTAAAAGTAATTTTAAAAGAGTTTCGAAGCCAGTTAAAAGAGTTTAAAGAGTTTAAAGAAAATGTAGAAGAGAAAAGAAAAAACTTGTTTATACAAGATTCTTTTGATGCCAAAGAACTAGATAAATTAAACCTTTCTTTAGACGACAAAGCTCATGCGATAGAAAAAAGTTTTTTAACAAAGATGCATACTATTTTAACTCCTAGGCAGAGAGAAAGATTTATCCATTATTTTGATGACTGGGAAGTTGAATAATGAAAGAGATTCTACTTATAGAAGATGATTTGGACATGCAGACACTCATTTGTGATTATCTTGAAAATTATGATTTTCATGTCGAAGCTTTTGAGCGACCAAAAGAAGCACTCACTCATCTTGAACAAAATAGAGATAAATACTCTCTGGTTGTCTTAGATTTGATGTTGCCTCAAATGGATGGTTTTGATGTATGTAAAAAAATCAGAGAAACTTCAAGTATTCCGATTATCATCTCTTCAGCCCGTGGTGAAATGAGTGACAAAATATTGGGCTTTGATTTTGGTGCTGATGATTATTTAGCCAAACCTTATGAGCCAAGAGAGCTGGTTTTGAGGATCAATTCAATTTTACGAAGAACCACTCAGAAAAATAAAACAATAGGCGACTTTGAAATAAACGAAGCTAAAATGGAGATAAAAGTAGATGGATTGCTGCTTGATTTAACTCAGATTGAATATGACATTCTTTATCTGTTTTTACAAAATGGCGATAAAGTCCTCTCAAGAGAATCTATCTCAAACGCTGTAAATTCCATTGATTACAATGCAAAGGACAGAACGATAGACATGCATATAAGCAATATCAGGCAAAAGTTGGGTGATGACCCCAAAGACCCCAAGTACATTAAGTCTGTATGGGGTATCGGCTATAAATTCATAGGTTGAGCGATGTCAATAATTAAGAAAGTTATCATACTCTTTTTAATCAGTTTTTCTCTTATGATGCTTGTATCGAATGAAACAAATAAATTAACACAGACCACGATAGAAACTCTTTTAAAAGAAAAATATATACAAGTTTCAGAGGAGCTGTTTACCTATCTATCCAACAACGATACAGCAAATTTACAGAAAAAATTAGCAGAGCTAAAATTTAAAACAGTAGACAATAAAAAACACTATATTAACTCATCCAATACCCTTTACGAATATAAAACAGACCTCTCAGTCATAAAAATCTTAAAACATGAAGATAATAAATACTTACTTTACATGAAATATCTTGATGATGACATATTGGTTATAGACTTGTCACAAAATGAGATTTTTAAGGACAAAGAGTTTTTAAACTATATGATTTTAGCAGATATACTGATTTTAATAATTTTATCTCTAATAATTTTAAAGATGATATATCCGCTCAAAGAGATTTCAAAAAGCATAAAAAAATTTGGAGAAGGAAACTACAGCTTAAGAATAGATAATCTCAGTCATGATGAGATTGGAGAAGTCTCAAAGACATTTAATTCAATGGCTTTAAATATTGAAGAGCTCATTACTTCAAGGCAAAGATTACTCAGAGACATAGGGCATGAGTTAAAAACGCCAATATCAAAATCCAAATTAGCCATAGAGATGATAGAAGAGAGTAAATATAAAAAAATATTAAAAAAGGCTTTATCTGAGATTGATGAGATGACAAGTGAACTTTTGGATATTGAAAAACTCAATGCAAATCAGCATAGATTTAACCTTGAAAAATTTAATGCGGAAACTCTCATCAGCGAATCACTCTCAAAACTTTTTATTGAAGATGAAACAAGCGTGGAAGTTTTAATGGAATCAAATTTTGATATACATGCAGACCTTAATTACCTCTCCATCGCACTGAAAAATCTCATAGACAACGGACTTAAATATGCAACGGAAAAACCCGTTTTTATAATAGTAAAAGATAGAAACATTTCTGTTAAAAGCAAAGGCGAAAAGCTGGATAAACCACTGAAGTTTTACTGTGAAGATTTCACTCAAGGTGATAATTCACGATCTAAAAAAGGGTATGGCTTAGGGCTTAGTTTAGTAAAAAGGATTCTGGAGAAACATAATTTTAAATTGTCATATCAATATGACAATGGATTTAATGTGTTTATAATGGCTATATAGCAATCAGGTGTGCTAATCCAGGATAGATGAAATAAAAACTTTAAAACTTTTTTGCTATAATTACTGATTATTTTCAAAGGGTAAATTAAATGAATATCGTAACAGGCTCTTCAACCGCAATTATAACTCCGTTTAAAAATGGAAAACTAGATGAACAAACTTTTGCTAAACTTATACAAAGACAAATTAACAACGGTATCAATGCTGTATGTCCGGTAGGGACTACCGGTGAGAGTGCAACACTTACATATGATGAAGACAGAAGATGCATGGAGATAGCTGTAGAGGTTTGTAAAGGCACTAAAACTAGAGTTTTAGCAGGTGCTGGTAGCAACTCAACTGCAGAAGCAATTCAGGCTGCAAAAACTGCACAAGCGTGTGGTGTTGATGCTATATTTTCAGTAAGTCCATACTATAACAAGCCGTCTCAAGAGGGACTTTATCAGCACTATAAAGCTATTGCAGAGTCGGTTCCAGATCTTCCTTTTATGCTTTACAATGTTCCCGGCCGTACAGGCGTTGATATCTCTGCTGACACAACTATTCGTCTTTTTGATGATATCAAGAATATCTATGGCATTAAAGAAGCAACAGGGAGTTTAGAGAGAACTGTTGAACTTTTATCTCGTCGTCCTGAACTTAAAGTGTTTAGTGGAGATGATGCAATTGATTATCCGATTTTAGCAAATGGCGGAGCCGGTATAACCAGTGTTACTGCGAACTTAATGCCTGATTTAAAAAGTGAACTTGTAAGACTTGCTCTCTTGGGTGATTTTGCAGGTGCAAAAGCGATTAATGACAAACTTTACCCTTTAAACAAAGTTATGTTTTGCGAATCAAATCCTGTTCCAATCAAAGCAGCTATGTATATAGCAGGGCTCATTGAGACTTTAGAATACAGACTTCCACTCACTCCTCCTAGTAAAGAGAATATGAAACGTATTGAAGACGTTATGAAAAATTACACAATTAAAGGACTATAGAAATGACAGGAAAAACTCTATTTGTAAGTGGCGGAACTCGTGGAATTGGTAAAGCTATCGTTTATGCTTTTGCAGCGAAAGGATGTAATGTAGCATTTACTTATGCTTCAAGTGCTGATACAGCCAATGAAATCGTAGCTGATATTGAGGCAAAATTTGGTGTTAAATCTCGCGCTTATCTACTAAATATTTTAGAGCCTGACACTTATAAAGATGTATATAAACTTTTTGATGAAGATTTTGACAGACTTGATTACTTTATATCAAATGCTATCATCTCCGGTCGTGCTGTTGTTGGGGGATTTGGTCCATTTATGAGACTTAAACCAAAAGGTCTTAACAATATCTATATTGCAACTGTTGATGCCTTTGTTGTAGGTGCCCAAGAAGCTGTAAAAAGAATGGAAAAAGTTGGTGGTGGTTCTATCATTTCAATGAGTTCAACAGGAAACTTAGTCTACACTCCAAACTATGCAGGGCATGGAACAAACAAGGCTGCTGTTGAAGCTATGGTAAGATATGCTGCTGCGGAACTTGGTGAGAAAAACATCCGTGTAAATGCTGTAAGCGGCGGTCCAATCGATACAGATGCACTCAAAGCATTTCCAAATTACGAAGAAGTAAAAGGTGAAGTTGTAAAACGTTCTCCACTCTCAAGAATGGGTGAAGCCACAGACTTGACTGGTGCCTGCCTTTTCCTGTGTGGAAACGAGTCTTCATGGCTAACCGGTCAAACTATTGTTATAGATGGCGGAACTTCATTTCAATAAGCAGTTCAAATTTAAATCAAAAAAAAGGAAAATAAATGCAAACAATTGATTCACTTTCAGAAGAACTTCAAGATAAAATAAAAGCTTATGATGAGGACTTTGGAGATATTTTCGAACTCTTTGAAAGAGTAGTATATAAAGATGATTTTGGGCTTTTTTCAGCTCTGGTAAATGAGCTGGAAGATATAAACATTCAAAACAATTATGGCTGGACACTTCTTCACATTACAATCAGACGTGACAGAACGAAGATGGTAGAACTACTTTTAGCCAAAGGTGCAGATATAGACAGAGTTGACGGTGTTGGCTGGACTCCTCTTATGGAAGCTATCATGGATGACAAAGCGTCATTATGTAAACTATTAGTTGAAAAAGGTGCAGATAAATCAATAGCGAATGCTAGAGGTGCTACAGCAGGAATGCTTGCTCAGAAGTTTGGACGAGCTAATATGCTTGGATACTTAAAGTAATTTTTCAATTCCCAGACTTTACAGTCTGGGAAAAAAGAAAAACTAGTTATTTACCGATTTTTGCAGTAATTTCACTAAATTCAGCGTCACCTAGACCCTTAGCCTGAGCTGCCATAAGACCTTTCATAGGACCTCCGTAAGAACCATCTTGATAGCCTTTTAACGCTGCAACTATATCCGCTTTACTCATATCAGCAATTATTTTACTTTTTCCAAGTGCTACCTTTTCACCATTTGCACCATGACACCCAGCACATTTTGTATATGCATCAGCCATTGCTCCAGAACTTAAACCTAAAACTGCTAACAATACGATTATTTTTTTCATACTTATCTCCTTTGATATCTATAATTATATTTGTTTATGCCTATTTTTAACTTGATTTCAGTCAATTAGTAAAAGTAATAAGCCTTTTTTCTATGCTAACATCCAAAAATCCAAATTCTTCTTTTATCCATTCTATTGTCTTGTATTGATAAAAAAACACATGTGTAGGATCATTTTTGTAATACCAAGTAGCAAAATCAATGCTGTCATCATATAAATTAGTCATGCAGTATAGTTTTCCATTTTCTTCTAATAAATCATGTAACAGCAGAAACTCTTTATTTGGATTATAAAAATGCTCGATTACTTCACAGCAGGCTATGTAATTATATTTTTCTTCCAGCAGCTCAGGATAATCATGAAAATATGGGTCATATTGCAAAACATTAAAATCATTGTCTTGTAAAACTTTAGAGATTGCTGATCCTGTTCCTGCACCAAAATCCAAGCCTTTGTCATTTTTGCTGAAATCTTTCATGATTGAAGAGGTTATCGGTGCAACAAATTTTTGATAGCCTTTATCTTCAACATTGTTTTCATGGATTTCATATCTTAACTTTTCAGCTGTGCTATCAGGTCTGAGAGCTTCATCTACAAATATACCGTAACACGTTTTGCATCTATAATATGTAGAACTGTTTTGATAAAAAACCTTGCTGGAACTATCACAAAGTGGGCAATTTTGTGTCATATTAACTCTTTATTTTATTTGGATATATTTTGCCATTTAATTACATAATTTGGGTTGAAATAAGTAATAAGAGGTTAAAATTCCCCATTATAAAAAATAAGGACATGTTTGCTTAATCTCCCAAATACTTTAGCATCACTTCGAATACTTTTAGCTCCTCTCATGTTTTGGATAATTTTAAATCCGCAGACTTTTACAGATAATGGCTTTCATATCACATGGAATTATTATGCGGCATCACTTTTATTTGTTTTAGCAAGTGCAACTGATTTTTTTGACGGCTACATTGCCAGAGAATGGAATCAGGCAACAATGCTTGGAGCAATCCTTGACCCACTGGCAGACAAGATGCTGACTCTTGCAGCATTTCTAGGTCTGATGATGATTGGTGCGGCTTCTGCTTGGGCTATTTACATCATCATTGTTCGTGAGCTTTTTATTACCGGCATACGAACTGTTGCGGTAAGTGAAGGACTGGAAGTAAAAGCTTCTTGGGCTGGAAAAATAAAAACAGTTGCTCAGATGATTGCAATTGGCTTTTTACTTATGCACTGGCCATTTGCAAGCGAACTTCTCTGGTTCGCTGTGGCACTTACAGTTTATTCAGGGATAGAGTATCTCTGGGGCTTTAGAGCAGCTATTTTAAAGGATAACAAATAATGAGTTGGTTAGTATCTCTTTTAGTCCTCTCCGGACTTATATTTTTTCATGAACTTGGACATTATGCAGCTGCAAAACTTGTCGGTGTTTATGTAGAAGTTTTCAGCATAGGTTTTGGTAAGAAACTTTTTTCATTTCATGCCTGGAACACTCAGTGGAGTATCTCAGCTATCCCGCTTGGCGGATACGTAAAAATGAAAGGGCAAGACGACAGTGACCCGACTAAAATCAGTTTAGACAAAGACAGCTACAATACTAAAACTCCAGTTCAGCGAATATTTATACTCTTAGCCGGACCTGCTGCAAACTTTATTTTAGCTTTTGTTTTATACTTCTTCATTGCTCTTGGCGGACCAAATATTTTATCGCCTGTAATTGGAACTGTTCAAAAAGATTCACCTGCATTTGTTGCAGGATTAGAGTCAAACGACACTGTCCGTTCTATAAACGGCATAGAAATTTCAACATGGAAAGAGATGGCAGAGATTATATCAAACGCAGAAGGTTCTCTCAATCTTGAAGTTGAGAGAGGTGGATTTATAGAGTTTAAAACTTTAACACCACGCTTTAGCGAAACAACAAACATGTTCAATGAAAAAATACAAAAAAAGATGATAGGAATAGGCAGTGCCGGTGTTTCACATCAGCTGGAGTTAACTCCGCTGCAGACATTGTCTTATGCAAGTGAACAGACTATTTTTGCATCTACACTCATCTTTACAAGTGTAAAAAAACTTATTTTCGGCGAAGTTCCCGCAAAAGAGTTAGGAGGAGTGATAAGTATAGTAAAACTAACTTCAGATGCTACTGATGCAGGCTGGATGAGTGTTTTATTTTTTGCCGCACTTATCTCTGTAAACTTAGGAGTTTTAAACCTTCTTCCTATACCTGCGCTCGACGGCGGGCACATCATGTTTAATCTTTATGAACTTATTTCAAGAAAAGCACCAAGCCAAGAAGTGCTTATAAAACTAACTATTGCCGGATGGGTAGTCCTTATTTCGCTTATGGGCTTAGGTCTGTTTAACGATATAGCTAGACTGGTAGGATAAAAAATGGATAATGTAGAATATAAAATATACATAGATGATGTAATAAGAAGGGTTGAAAAAGCAAGACTTAAAGTGAGTGAATATCACATAGTTAAAATTGTTGCCGTAAGTAAATATTCTACTGCACAGGATATAGAAAAACTTTATCAAATCGGTCAAAGAGCATTTGGTGAAAATAAAGTGCAAGATTTAAAAACTAAAGCTGTAGAGCTTGAAGAACTACCGTTAGAGTGGCACTTCATTGGAAACTTGCAAAAAAACAAGATAAATAATTTGCTGGATATCAATCCAACTCTTTTTCATGCCTTAGATTCTTTGGAACTAGCCCATGAACTTCAGAAAAAACTTGAAACCAGAGATATGACTCTTGATGCCCTGCTTCAGATAAACTCTGCTAAAGAGGAATCTAAACATGGTTTCATGCCTGAAATTGCAAAAGAAGCATATGAAGAAATCAAAAAAGAATGCCCAAACATAAACCTAAAAGGTGTCATGAGCATCGGTGCGCACACTGAGGATAAAGATATAATCAAAAAAAGTTTTGAGACCACTTATGAGATTTACAAACAGCTTGATGGTGCAACAATATGTTCTATGGGAATGAGTGGAGATTTTGAGCTTGCGATTGAGTGTGGTTCCAACATGGTAAGGCTTGGCTCTATTATGTTTAATAAGTAGCTAATTTTAGAAATTCAAGAGCTATTATGTCCACTCTAAAGTTTACTCTTTAGAGTTACACTTGTTTAATAAGTAGCTAATTTTAGAAATTCAAGAGCTATTATGTCCACTCTAAAG